>NZ_JBQOUX010000001.1:0-280137 GCF_052216785.1 Streptomyces sp. JW3
TCCTCGACGGCTTCATAGCCGAGACCGGACTCGGGCTGGAGCCTCCGTAACCCGTCACCCCACCCTTTCAACCTCAGGAACCGCGATCGACTATGGTACTGGTTCCGCTCCAGTCAGGCATGCCTTGAAATATAGAAGGGATAGGTGCACTGTGGTTTTTGTGGGGGCGGTTTTCATATGTCTAGGGTTGCTTTCGTTATTCGCACAGTCGGGCAGCTTCTTGGAGCATCGTCGACTGCAGGCATTGAAACATCACGGCGTGGACGGACAGGCGGTGTACGTCTTCCATGAGTACGTGACCAATTCCCATCGGGTATTTCTCGACATATGCCTTCCGGAGGGGCAGCCGAGAGCCCGGTTCCATGAGTACATGCAGGCATTGCCGGGTCCCGAGGGTACGGTCGTGCCGGTTGTGTACGACAGCCGGAAGCCGAAGCGGGCGAAGGTGGGAGCACGGGCGGAATTGGACTACGAGTACGAGTTGGGAAGTGTTCTTCTGCTCGGTGCCGGCGGCCTGGTGCTCATCGGTATAGGGGCGCTGCTCTGCCTCATCGGCGAGCTGACGTGACACGTCGGTCGCGACGGCGGCCCGCCGGGGTGCCGGGGCTCTGGATCAGCGGGCGCTGCGATCGCGCTACGGGCTTTCGGTAGCGCTCCGTCCACCTCGGTACTACTCGAAGGCCCCGGTCTTTGGCTGTTCCGCTCGCCCCGGTCTCGTACTTGCCGAGGTTCTTGCCGGCACTGACGCCGATCTTACCGGCCGTGGGTGACCGACTTGTCAGCCTTGTCAGCGGCGGACTGGAGGCTCTCCGACTCGCTGCCAAGGTTTGTGCAAGTTCCCGGGATCGCCCAACTGGCGTGAGGATGCCGCGGGTTGGGGTGGATGACAGAGCGGACACGGGATCCGTGATCATTCAGGTGTCTAAGCCAAGTGATCAAGAGAGTTCCCGTGTCCGCTGTCTCATCTTCCCCGATCCCTGCCGTGTTGGCCAAGTTGGGTCCGCTCCATCCGGACGACATGCCTGACCTGCGGCTCTTCCTGGAGGCGGTGCCCGATCCGCGCTCCCGGCGGGGCCGCTGGTACTCGCTGACCTCGATCCTGCTGGTCTGCGCGGCCGCCGCGGTCTCGGGAGCCTGGACCATCGACGAACTCGCCAAGTGGGGCGCCCGCGCCGACGCAGGACTGCTCGCCGCGCTCGGCGTGCGCCGTCACCTGCTGTGCTGGCGGCATGCACCGTCCAGGTCGGCGATCGGGAGGGTCCTCGAGCGTCTCGACACCAACGCACTCGATGCGGCCGTGGGCACCTGGTTGGCTCACCGCCATAGGGCCGCAGCCCCGGGCAGGCGACGGGTGATCGCCGTGGACGGCAAGGCACTGCGCGGCTCCGCCCGCCTAAACCAGACCCGCCGGCACCTGCTGTCCGCCGTCACCCACGGCTGCCCGGTCACCCTCGCCCAGGCTGAGGTCGGGTCCAAGACCAACGAGACACGGCACTTCCAGCCCCTGCTTGCACCGCTCGACCTGGACGGAGACGTGCTCACCTTCGACGCGCTGCACTCCGTGAAGGCCAACGTCGCCTGGCTGGCCGAGACCAAGAAGGCGCACTACGTAGCCGTGATCAAGCCCAATCAGCCCACCGCCTGGGCCCAACTGGACGGACTGGACTGGCATGCGGTGGCCGTCCAGCACACCACCTCGAACAAGGGACACGGCCGTCGCGAGTCCCGCTCGATCAAGACTCTCGCCATCGCCGACAACCTCGGCGGCATCGCCTTCCCCACGCGAAGCTCGCCCTCCGCGTCCACCGCCGCCGCAAAGAGAGTGGCAGGAAGGAGACCCGCGAGACCGTCTATGCGGTCACCAGCCTCGACATCCACCAGGCGAAACCGGCCGAACTCGCCTCCCACCTGCGCGGACACTGGACCGTGGAAGCCCAGCACCACATCCGCGACCGCACCTTCGCCGAAGACGCCTCCACCGTCCACGCCGGCAACGCACCCCGCGTCATGGCCACCCTCCGCAACCTCGCGATCGGAGCCCTCAAAGCCCTCGGCGCGACCAACATCGCGAAGACCACCCGCGCCATCCGCGACCAACCCGAACGAGCCCTCCCCATCCTGGGCATCACCTACAAGCCCGACCTCAACGGAACTTGATCAAGCCCTGCCGCGCTGCCGAGCGACTTCGCGGTAGAAGCAGCAGCGGTCACCTTGTTTTTGAAAGTCTGCAGAGAACTTGAAGCGTTTTTGAGTGATACTGTCAGGGACATTCGTACCTCCGGGGCGAGTCTCCTGTGTGGATCGTCAACTGTCGGGTCCGCCGCCTCCTACCGCCGCGGCAGCGGCTCGGGCTGCTTCCTTCAACTGGTGAAGGCCCTGCGCGCTGGTCTGCAGTTGTTGCATGGCGCTCTGTGACTGGCGTTGGAGATCGGCTATCTGCTGCTGGGTCTGCTGGAAGCGCGTCTGCGCCTCCTGCCCCTCTCGCTGTAGCCGGGCGGTGCGTTGGGCGTCGGATTCGTTGACGGGCGGAGTTTGTCGCTGTTCGGTTCGGATGCGCCCCCAGCGTTCGACGACTCCATCTTCACCGCCGATTTGCCTGTACTCGATTCCGGCAGGTCTCATCAGTTGTGGCCACCTGCGTAGACCACATCTACGAGGGTTACACCACACCCTAAGCGAGCGGTCTGTGCCTACGTCACGCCCGATGGACGTGAACTGCGCTGGGTCCTTGCGGCCGGCCCAAACTTCCCTGCTGTGGGGGCGGCAGTACCTCTCGTGTACGACGGGCGGAATGAGGGACTGGCCAAGCGACAGGCCGGGAAAGATGCATGGCTTTCGCTAGGGCTTGGCTGGACTCTGCTTGCTGCGACCCCGCTAGTGGTGGGAGTGACGATGGAGTACATGTTGTGATGTCGTGCACAGAGGTTGGGGCTGGCGACTACTCCCATATACGCTCCACCGGATGAAGCAAACAAACTTCCAGATAGGCAAGGGGGAGGGTGTGCGGTGCGCGATGTCCTGGTCATTGGTGGCGTGATATTTATACTTCTCGGCATATTCGCCGTGTTTGCCCAGACAGGCAATTTTGTCGACTATCGACGCATGAGGCATCTGAAGCTACATGGTGTCGACGGGCAGGCAGTTTATGTGCGCCATGAATACGTGACGAATTCGCATCGGGTGTTCTTTGATGTCTGCCTGCCGGAGGGAGAAGCGCCCGCACGTTTTCACGAGTACATGCAGGGATTGCCGGGCCCGAGGGTACGACAGTCTCGGTCGTGTATGACAGGAGAAAGCCAAAGCGTGCCAGGACGGGAGTGTGGGATGAACTTCCATTTGACGCAGAGCGGCCAATCGTCCTGCTTCTCGGTGGCGGTGGTCTGGCGCTGATCGGAGTGGGGGTTCTGCTCTGCGTGGTCGGGTCGCTGCTGTGACGTGCTCGTCGGGATCGCCAGTTTGTGGGTC
Source organism: Streptomyces sp. JW3 (assembly GCF_052216785.1). Taxonomy (NCBI): domain Bacteria; kingdom Bacillati; phylum Actinomycetota; class Actinomycetes; order Kitasatosporales; family Streptomycetaceae; genus Streptomyces; species Streptomyces sp. JW3. Next base: position 3,466 of record NZ_JBQOUX010000001.1, read on the forward strand.
GCTGTCGTGCCGGGCCGGCGCAACAGCCAGTTCGCAGACTGGGAGATGGGGAACTTGCCTCGCCTGGGAGCAGAGTGCCGATCGAAGGCCCGTTGTGCTGCTCTGCTGTCAAAGGTGACCAGGGTCTTCCTTCACCGGTAGTTTCTTGATGGGATCCTCAAGCCCCTTGATCTCGACATCGAAGTGCGCCTTGGTCGCGGTCGACTTGTGGTGATCGGGCAAGTCACTCTCGACGTCGACTACCTTCTCGTAAACGCGTTCAGTGGGGTGTTGCCCTACGAGACGCTCCCGTTCTTGGTGTTCCAGCGTCTCACTGTGCGCTGCCGGTGACCTTCGCAGTGCCTTCTGCTGACGAATGGGGTTTGGTGTGGAAGTCTGGTGCTTTTTCATAGCGACGGGAATTTTCCTGATCGCGTGTGTTTTCTTTTTTTGCTTTCGCTATGTGGGACTCAGGTCGGCGGGATTCGAGTGGCGTGCCGAGGCCGAAACTCGTGCCTTCGCCGGGATCAGGAGCTGCTGCGGAAAGAGCCGGGCCGGGAAGAATACGACGGACCAGAAGGACACCGGAGTCCGGCCCCCGTACCTCGCGTGACGTGTTCCTCTCCGCCCGCGAGGCGCGGGAGAGGCGGTCGTCGCCTGCTGAGCAGCGGCCGGTGATCCGGCGGAACGGCCGTCCCGGCGTGGCCCCGCTGGACCTGCCCGGCGACACGGCGGCCGCTGGGCGGGACCGGGGGTGTCGTGGGGACGGCCCGGGAGGCGGGCGGCCGGTCGCGGTGGACGTTGCCGGGACCGACGACTCCCGGCGGCTGTCGAAGCGGGCCCGGGCCCTCGCCGAAGACCTGGAGGGACGGGCGGGCGGCCGGCACCGCGGCGGACCGCCGGCTCGCACAGTCGTGCTTGACCGCGAAGGCCGGCTCAGGCGGCCGCCACCTGGCGGAGCCAATCGCGCACCAGCCGGCTCCAGTCGGTGCGTTCGAGATCGTGGTGTGCCGCGAGGAAACGGCGGGCTGGGGGCTTCTCCCTCCAGGGCAGGACGCCGTGGCCGGCGCGGCGCAGCAGTATCTCGCAGCCGACCGCGTTGGTGAGGAGGACGAGTTCGAGGTCCGTACCGATCCGGTCCGTCGTGCGGTCGCGCAGTTCCAGCGACTGGTAGAAGACGAAGGGCTGGTCGACGTCCGGTATCCACTCGTTGACCAACCGGCCCGCCTCGCAGGTGTATCCGTGCCCGGCGAAGGCGTCCAGCAGGGCTTCGTGCAGGGGCAGGGGCGAGACGTGCAACAGGTCGTGGTCCGAGCCGGTTCGGAGCGCGCTGTCGTCCACCCGGGTCCGCAGTTCCAGGACCACGCCCAGTGCGCGGCCCGCCACTTCGGTGAACGGCGTCGCCCACGGCAGCCGGATGGTGAACGGCACGACGACCTCCTCGCCTCTCGGCACCGGGAAGGGGCCGTCCGCGTAGGCACGGTTGATCTCGTCGTCCCCGGCGCGGGTGCCGGGGGCGGCGGACCAGGACGCGATGACCGCGAAGGAGAAGCCCTGGACGTCCGTGCCGAGCAGGCCGCCCCGCAGGACCACGTGACCGGGGACCGTGTCACCGGGGCGGATGGTCCCGGTGAGCAGTTGCGCGTCGATGTCCACCGGCCCGCCGCCGGCCCGCGCGAATATTCGAGTGAACAGCTGCGGAGCATATGACCCGCCTGAGTGCCGACGGGCCGGCTGACCGGCCGCGCGGTGCTGAGGGACACCGGGTGGGGCGGGTGGCCGCGCTCGCCTGTCAGCGGCGTCGGCGGGGGGACGGGGCCAATCATCACAACAGCCCGTCATTCGCCGGGTGTTCGTGTCGATTCCGCGTTACTCCAGGGACGGGCGGCGCCGCCGGGCGGACAGAGATCGTCGGGTGGACGCTCCGAGAGGCGGGGCAGCAGTCCTGCGGATGCGGCGGGCCGATGACTTCCGGGAGCTGTTGGAACGGGTCGGCCCGGCCGGGCGGGCTGGGGAGCGTACCCCGGGACACAGGAGTATCCGCCGGGTGTACTCCCGTGGCTGAGCCGGCGGTGCGGCTCCCGTTTCTCGGCTACCTCCCCGCCTCCCTCCCTGCCGCAGCCGCCGCGACTGACCTCCGCATCTCCGCGACGTCGCGCGGAGCGCCGCCAGACACGTCCTGGTCTGCGAAAAGACAAGGCCGCTAAGCTGTTCGAGTCCGTTCCCCGGGGGGAAGGCAGCCGGCTTGCCGGCGAGACGACCGCTGTGGGGAGCCGATCTCCGGACGGGGGACGGGACGCCCGTGCCGGTGACGGCAGTACGGCGGCAACGAAGGGGACGTCAGAAAGAGCCGCGCATGGTCGAGGGCGAGCAGGGCTCCCGGCCGGCGAAGGGCTCAAGCACTCTCGTGCGGCTGCTCGCCGAGGTCGGCGCGTTGCTGGAGCACTACGAACCAGGTGAGCTGGAGGTCGTGCCCCGGGACGCACGCGAACGGGCCGAGTTCGAGGCGTACGGGCAGGGCTGGCGGGACGCTGTCGCGCAGTACCGTTCCTTCATCGAGCTGGCCACCGTGGCCGGCGTGCCCGGTGGCGGACGTACCCCCGGGCAGGCGGCCGTCATCCCGTTCCGGCGCAGGGAGCGACCCGACCGGGCCGGCCGGCCCGGGGCCGTTGGGGGGCGGGGGCAGACCGGTGACGACTTCCGCGGCGGTACGGAGGAACCAAGGGCCTCGTCGGGTCGTGGCGACGAGGGCACCGGCCTCACTGCGCGCGCTGCTCCCGCGGCATCGGAGGCGGACCTGACCGGTAGCGGCGAGCGTTGGCCAGAAGCCGCAGCCGCAGCCGGAGCCGAAACCGCAGCCGCAGCCGGAGCCGGAGCCGGAACCGAAACCGAAACCGCAGCCGCAGCCGAGACCGCCAGGAAGAACCCGGAGACCGGACCCGACGACACCGGCGCACCGGCACCGGCCGCAACCGACACGCACGTCACCAACCCCCAGGGTGGCGAACCGCCGGTGTTCGCGCCCAAGAATGCCCGGTCCCGTGCCCCCACCATTCCGCGCCTCTCCCGTCAACGCCGCCCGGGGCGCTCGGGCGGGGACTGACCCGGGCGAGGCGGGGAGACATGGGAAGCCGCTCACCCCGGGCCGTCCAGAGGGCCGGTGTCACTCCCGCCGCCATCGACGAGCGGAGTCCGCCTCGGCCACCGCCGGTGGCCGAGGCGGCGGAACGGAACGGAGACCGGTCCTGTCGGTTGACGCCCGCCTTCTCGGTTTTTTTCCGTCCAGCCCGGACGTACCGCTCCCACACGGCCTGCCGGCAGCGCATCATGGAGTGACCCCGCCCTCCGGGAGGTGCCCCGTGTCGCAGCCGCCGTCGCCATCGCCGTACCCGTCCTGGCAGTCACAGCCGTATCAGCCGCATCAGCCGCAGCCGTGGAACGGCCCGGGCCCGGGGCAGATCCAGGGCCAGGTCCACGGCCAGTCGGCCATGCTCGCCTCCCACGCCGAGCGTGAGCGGGCCGTGGACGTGCTCCGGGCCGGTTATGGGGAGGGCAGACTGGAACACGGCGAGTTCGAGAAGCGGGTCGGGCGGGCCTACGCGGCCCGGACCGTCGGCGAGCTGGCGCTGCTGGTCGCCGATCTGCCGCAGGGGCCCGCGCCGGTCGCCCGGATGGACACCGCCGTGCCGGCGACCTTCCTGCCGGCGCCGCCCCCGGCCACCAACGGCAAGGCGGTCGGCGCCATGGTGTGCGGGGTGCTGACGCTGGTGACCGCCGGGCTCAGCGGCGTCCCCGCGGTGCTGCTCGGGCACGCGGCCCGCGCGGAGATGCGGCGGTCCGGGGAGCGCGGTGAGGGCCTCGCCATGACCGGGCTGGTGCTGGGCTGGGTGTCGATCGCCGGCTGGGCGTTCATCGTCACGGTGCTCATCGCGGCGGGGCTTGCCTCCTCCGGCTGAGGGCCGTAGGACCTCCCCCGGAGATCGTCTTCGGTGCGGGGGCTTGACAGACGACCCCTGACGGATGCGGGCCCTCCGCATTTGTTTTGACCACAGCGAATGCGATAGGTACGCTCAGACCTTGTGCCTGGGGTGTGCCCTGGCTCCTGTGTGTGCCTTCAACCGCACGGGGGCTGCTGAGCGGCCACCGCGATCTGTGCAGTTTTCGCCTCGCGGCGGAGGTCCGCCGGATTCGACACACCCGACCGCGTGGGTCGGTGACGTTCCAGGTTAGCTTCACCATTCGGCACACAGAAACCGGAGAAGTAGTGCCTACGATCCAGCAGCTGGTCCGGAAGGGCCGGCAGGACAAGGTCGAGAAGAACAAGACGCCGGCACTGGAGGGGTCCCCCCAGCGTCGTGGCGTCTGCACGCGTGTGTTCACGACCACCCCGAAGAAGCCGAACTCGGCCCTGCGTAAGGTCGCGCGTGTGCGTCTGACCAGCGGGATCGAGGTCACTGCTTACATTCCGGGTGAGGGGCACAACCTGCAGGAGCACTCCATCGTGCTCGTGCGCGGCGGCCGTGTGAAGGACCTGCCCGGTGTTCGCTACAAGATCATCCGCGGCTCGCTCGACACCCAGGGTGTCAAGAACCGCAAGCAGGCCCGCAGCCGCTACGGCGCCAAGAAGGAGAAGTAAGAATGCCTCGTAAGGGCCCCGCCCCGAAGCGCCCGGTCATCATCGACCCGGTCTACGGTTCTCCTCTTGTCACGTCGCTCATCAACAAGGTGCTGCTGAACGGCAAGCGCTCCACCGCCGAGCGCATCGTGTACGGCGCCATGGAGGGCCTGCGCGAGAAGACCAACAACGACCCGGTCATCACGCTGAAGCGCGCGCTGGAGAACATCAAGCCGACCCTCGAGGTCAAGTCCCGCCGTGTCGGTGGCGCCACGTACCAGGTGCCGATCGAGGTCAAGCCCGGTCGCGCCAACACGCTCGCGCTGCGCTGGCTGGTCGGTTACTCCCGCGCCCGGCGCGAGAAGACCATGACCGAGCGTCTGCTCAACGAACTTCTCGACGCGTCGAACGGCCTCGGTGCGGCCGTCAAGAAGCGCGAGGACACGCACAAGATGGCCGAGTCCAACAAGGCCTTCGCGCACTACCGCTGGTAGTCGCTACCCACATCGAGACCGAGAGAAGACTGAAGCCTTATGGCTACCACTTCACTTGACCTGGCCAAGGTCCGCAACATCGGGATCATGGCCCACATCGACGCGGGCAAGACGACCACCACCGAGCGGATCCTGTTCTACACCGGTGTGTCGTACAAGATCGGTGAGGTCCACGACGGCGCCGCGACCATGGACTGGATGGAGCAGGAGCAGGAGCGTGGCATCACGATCACCTCCGCTGCCACCACCTGTCACTGGCCGATGGAAGACGTCGACCACACCATCAACATCATCGACACGCCGGGCCACGTCGACTTCACCGTCGAGGTGGAGCGTTCGCTGCGCGTGCTCGACGGTGCCGTGACGGTGTTCGACGGCGTCGCCGGCGTCGAGCCGCAGTCCGAGACGGTGTGGCGTCAGGCCGACCGCTACGGCGTCCCGCGCATCTGCTTCGTCAACAAGCTCGACCGGACCGGCGCGGAGTTCCACCGCTGCGTCGACATGATCAGCGACCGCCTGGGTGCGCAGCCGCTGGTCATGCAGCTGCCGATCGGCGCCGAGGCCGACTTCAAGGGCGTCGTCGACCTCGTGACGATGAAGGCCTTCGTCTGGTCCGCCGAGGCGACCAAGGGCGAGATGTACGACATCGTCGACATCCCGGACACCCACGCCGAGGCTGCCGAGGAGTACCGCGGCAAGCTGCTCGAAGCCGTCGCCGAGAACGACGAAGAGCTGATGGAGCTGTACCTGGAGGGCACCGAGCCCTCCGTGGAGCAGCTGTACGCGGCGATCCGCCGTATCACCATCGCGTCCGGCAAGAGCGACGGCACCACGGTCACCCCGGTGTTCTGCGGCACCGCGTTCAAGAACAAGGGCGTGCAGCCCCTGCTCGACGCGGTCGTGCGCTACCTGCCCTCCCCCCTGGACGTCGAGGCCATCGAGGGCCACGACGTCAAGGACCCGGAGAAGGTCGTCGCGCGCAAGCCGTCCGACGACGAGCCGCTCGCGGCGCTGGCGTTCAAGATCATGAGCGACCCGCACCTCGGCAAGCTCACCTTCGTCCGGGTGTACTCCGGCCGCCTGACGTCCGGCACCGCCGTGCTGAACTCCGTCAAGGGCCGCAAGGAGCGCATCGGCAAGATCTACCGTATGCACGCCAACAAGCGTGAGGAGATCGAGTCGGTGGGCGCCGGTGACATCGTCGCCGTCATGGGCCTGAAGCAGACCACCACCGGTGAGACGCTGGCCGACGAGAAGAACCCGGTCATCCTGGAGTCCATGGACTTCCCGGCGCCGGTCATCGAGGTCGCGATCGAGCCCAAGTCCAAGGGCGACCAGGAGAAGCTGGGTGTCGCCATCCAGCGGCTCGCGGAGGAGGACCCCTCCTTCCAGGTGCACACCAACGAGGAGACCGGCCAGACCGTCATCGGCGGTATGGGCGAGCTTCACCTCGAGGTGCTGGTCGACCGGATGAAGCGCGAGTTCCGCGTCGAGGCCAACGTCGGCAAGCCGCAGGTCGCGTACCGTGAGACGATCCGCAAGGCCGTCGAGCGCGTCGACTACACGCACAAGAAGCAGACCGGTGGTACCGGTCAGTTCGCCAAGGTGCAGATCGCGATCGAGCCGATCGAGGGCGGCGACGCCTCGTACGAGTTCGTCAACAAGGTCACCGGTGGCCGTATCCCGAAGGAGTACATCCCTTCGGTCGACGCGGGCGCCCAGGAGGCCATGCAGTTCGGCATCATCGCCGGCTACGAGATGACCGGTGTGCGTGTGACGCTGCTCGACGGCGCCTACCACGAGGTCGACTCCTCCGAGCTGGCGTTCAAGATCGCCGGTTCGCAGGCCTTCAAGGAGGCCGCGCGCAAGGCCAGCCCCGTGCTGCTCGAGCCGATGATGGCCGTCGAGGTCACCACGCCCGAGGACTACATGGGCGACGTCATCGGCGACATCAACTCCCGCCGTGGCCAGATCCAGGCCATGGAGGAGCGGGCCGGTGCCCGCGTCGTCAAGGGCCTGGTGCCCCTGTCGGAGATGTTCGGCTACGTCGGCGACCTCCGCAGCAAGACGTCGGGTCGCGCAAGCTACTCGATGCAGTTCGACTCCTACGCCGAGGTTCCGCGGAACGTCGCCGAGGAGATCATCGCGAAGGCCAAGGGCGAGTGACGCCGTACTCCGTTTAACGGAGTACCTTCACACGCTTTAGGCTTGACTCCGGAGCCTGTCGAAGGGCGTTCCGCCACCAACCCGGCGGAATGCCCCAGGCCCGGGCTATCCAGCAAAGATCACCTGGCGCCGATGAAGCAAGGCGTTCAGAACCACTCCACAGGAGGACCCCAGTGGCGAAGGCGAAGTTCGAGCGGACTAAGCCGCACGTCAACATCGGCACCATCGGTCACATCGACCACGGTAAGACGACCCTCACGGCCGCCATTACCAAGGTGCTGCACGACGCGTACCCGGACCTGAACGAGGCCTCGGCCTTCGACCAGATCGACAAGGCTCCCGAGGAGCGCCAGCGCGGTATCACCATCTCCATCGCGCACGTCGAGTACCAGACGGAGACCCGTCACTACGCCCACGTCGACTGCCCCGGTCACGCGGACTACATCAAGAACATGATCACGGGTGCGGCGCAGATGGACGGCGCCATCCTCGTGGTCGCCGCCACCGACGGCCCGATGCCGCAGACCAAGGAGCACGTGCTCCTGGCCCGCCAGGTCGGCGTTCCGTACATCGTCGTCGCCCTGAACAAGGCCGACATGGTGGACGACGAGGAGATCCTGGAGCTCGTCGAGCTCGAGGTCCGTGAGCTCCTCTCCGAGTACGAGTTCCCGGGCGACGACCTGCCGGTCGTCAAGGTGTCCGCCCTGAAGGCCCTTGAGGGCGACAAGGAGTGGGGCCAGTCCGTCCTCGACCTGATGAAGGCCGTGGACGAGGCGATCCCGGAGCCCGAGCGGGACGTCGACAAGCCGTTCCTGATGCCGATCGAGGACGTCTTCACCATCACCGGTCGCGGTACGGTCGTCACCGGCCGCATCGAGCGTGGTGTCCTCAAGGTCAACGAGACCGTCGACATCATCGGCATCAAGCAGGACAAGACCACGACCACGGTCACCGGCATCGAGATGTTCCGGAAGCTGCTGGACGAGGGTCAGGCCGGTGAGAACGTCGGTCTGCTGCTCCGCGGCATCAAGCGCGAGGACGTCGAGCGCGGCCAGGTCATCATCAAGCCGGGTTCGGTCACCCCGCACACCGAGTTCGAGGCGCAGGCGTACATCCTGTCCAAGGACGAGGGCGGCCGCCACACGCCGTTCTTCAACAACTACCGTCCGCAGTTCTACTTCCGTACGACGGACGTGACCGGCGTCGTGACCCTCCCCGAGGGCACCGAGATGGTCATGCCGGGTGACAACACCGAGATGAAGGTGGAGCTCATCCAGCCCGTCGCCATGGAAGAGGGCCTGAAGTTCGCCATCCGCGAGGGTGGCCGGACCGTGGGCGCCGGCCAGGTCACCAAGATCAACAAGTGATCTGACCTGCACTGAGTGGCTCGGAGGGGCCCGTACGACTTCGGCGTGCGGGCCCCTTTGGCGTCCCCGTGGGGCGCTGCCCCAGTAGGGCCCGATTCGATCACAGGTTCTACAAAGGTCTGGGCATTGTCAGTGGCGGCGGGAAAACTGATCCTCCGACATGTCCGGTCCCTTGCCTGAGAGTGAACAGCCGTGAGTAGTGCCTCGTCCGGTGACGAACCCTCCCTGTCCGACGCGGAGCTGGAGGCGTTCCTGAAGAACGCCGCGGAGGGCGGGGGCGCCCCGCCGCCCAAGGAGCCGTCGGCGCGGGCCCGGATGGTGGCGCGGCGGCTGCGGGAAGAGGAGGAGGCCGCGCGGCGGGAGGGGAAGCGGAAGCAGGCCGATCCGCCGGGGTGGCGGACCGGCCCGGCGTGGCAGGAGACGAACGGCCGCCGCACCCGCCGGCGCCGGATCCTCGCGGTGCTCGGCGTGCTGGTGGCGGCCGCGGTCGCCGTCGTGGCGGTACGGCCCTCGCTGCTGCTGGACCGGTTCGGGGACGGGGGTTCCGCGTCGGCGCCCGGGTCCGCCGCGCCGGGGCTGCCGACCCGGGCCGAGCCGTTCCGCGGGTCGCCCGCGCTGAGCTGGGCCGACGGCGCGGACGGGATCGAGCTGCCGCGGGCGAAGGCGGTCGGCGACATGAGCGAGAAGGACGTGGCGTCCGCGCTGCGGCTGACCAAGGAACTGCTGGTCGCCTCCCACCTGGACCGGGGCGTGCTGCGCGGGGAGCGTCCGGAGCGGGCGATCGCCCTGCTCGACCCGGAGAGCCCCGGCCTGACGTCCCGGCTGAAGCGGTCGCTGAGCGAACCGAGCCAGGAGGACGACCCGCTGACGCTCTTCACCCGGTTCGACCCGGCCGAGGCCCGGGTCATCGACGACGCGGTGAAGGTGCGCGGGGAGATGACCTTCGCGGCCGGCGACCCGGGCTCGGTCGAAGTCCACGCCGACTACACCTTCGTGTACGCCGTCGAGCGGGTCGGGGGCGACGGAGCGGACGGCACGGTCGACCGTACGATCGTCCGCCGGGACGTGACGATGATGCTGGCCGACCCGGAGCGCTGGCACGCCACCGAGGGGCGGCTGCTGCCGAAGTCGTACTACGCCAACTTCGGCAACACGGCGTGCGAGGTCTACGACGGGTACCTGCACCCGTCCTTCACGGGCAACTCCGCCACCGGGTCGCCGGCGACGGGGGCGGAGGTGGATCCGTACGACCGGAGTGAGCCGTTGACGGGGGAGCAGGACATGGCGTGCGGGAAGGTGACGCGGACCTGAGAGTGCGGGGGCAGGGGGACGGGGCCTGCCACAGTTCGGCGTGGTTGCCGGGTGACGCTCTCGTCTGGACGACGTCCTTGGCGACGGGAGAGACGGGCTAATCGGCTTCGATGACCTCGTCGAGGGAGGTCGCGGTCGCCGCTCGCAGGAGCCAGGTGTGCAGGGTCCCGCGATCAGCGCAGTTGGTGATGTGCTCGCGCGCCTCCTGCGGGACGTCGATGCCGCGCTTGGCGAGGACGGCGAGGACGTCCTCGGCTGCTTGTCGCGTTTCACTTTCGGCGCGTGCTTCGGCGCGCGCTTTGGTGAGCCCCTCGGCGTGTCCCTGGGCGAGTCCTTCGGCGCGGACTTTCGCTAGTGCCTTCTTCATGAAGTCCGACTGGTAGAAATCGAGGTCCACGACCACCAGTTTGCTCCAGATCTCTGCGGCGGGCAGCTTGCCCAGTCCTCGGAAGATGAGTTCGGCGAAGGGAATGCCGACGGTCCCGGTTCGTCCATGAGCGCCGTCGACATCGCCTTCAGTATGCCCTCGATGTCCGGGCTCGTGCCGTGGACGATCGCGGACAGCGCGGCTAGGGCGAGGTCCTCGCGGACTTGGTCCGGATCGGTGATCACCGGCATGTTGTGCGCGTACTTGCTGCGCAGGTAGGCGAGGTAGTAAGCCCAGCTGACCGATTTCTCCGGGTCCTTCTTCCGCTGTGCCTCGACGGCGAGCAGGAAGGGCCCGTCGTGCTTGGTTTCGATGCGCGGCAGGGTATCGATACGGCGTTCGATCGGGTCCGTCTCTGTCACGTCGTTCGGCAGTACGTCGACCGAGACCGGTGGTGGCAGCTGGATGCCGAGCGTTTCGGAGACGCGCGAGAAGAGCGTCGGGTGGTCCTGGAAGATGCGGTGCATCGCCTCGTGGGACGAGCTGACCATGGGGTTCGGGGAGAACAAGCACCGGGGCGACTTCGGTGAGCAGTTCGTCCGCGTGCTGGCCGCGGCGGCCAACCTCGACGCGGCGAAGCGGGAACGGGACCGCGTGGGCGTGGACTGGGAGCTGGGCCATCCGGGCCGGCCGGGAACCCGTCGCTATCCGATGATCGCGGCACAGGTGAAGTGCACCTCGTCGCCTCTCGTGCGCGAGCATCACATCGCGTACGACCTGGAGGTCAAGAACTACGACCAACTGGCGGGCCAGGATTACGTCGTCCCCCGTTTCCTCTTCCTCGTCCTCGCTCCGTCCGACCCGTTCACCTGGTCGCACGCCACCGCCGACCGGCTCCTGCTGCGCAACGCGGCCTACTGGCTGTGCCTGCACGACCAGGAGCTCGTGGATGCGGAACAGAGCACGCGGCGCGTCCATGTACCGCGGGGCAACCTGCTGACCGTCGACCCCTTGCACGACCTGTTCTCGGAGGACTACCGCAGCATGGTGGGGGTGTCGTGAACGTGATCACGGACGCGGAGTTCGAGGATGCCCGGACGCTCACCCCGGAGACCGTCCGGCGGTATCTGAGCGGCAAGGGCTGGCGGGCGGAGCGCGAGCTGTCCGGCGCCGAGTTGTGGGAGCGGTACGCCGGGGACGCGCCGGAACCGCCGTACGAGGTGCTGGTGCCGTCCGAGCGGCGCCGGGACTATCCGGGCAGGATCGCCGACGTCCTGGAGACGCTCGCGGTCGTCGAGGCGCGTCGTCCCGGCGACATCCTGCGGGAGATGCGGTTGCCGCCGTCGGACTGGCAGTTCCTCCGCCTTGCCCCTCCCGGTCCCACCGGTACGGCTCCGCTGCTGGACCTGGTGTCGGCGCTCAACGGGTTGCGGGAACTGCACACCGCCGCCGCGTCGTCGGCACTGACCCCGCAGGCCGTGCAGCCGGCGCAGAAGCCCCAGGCGGTCAAGGACCATGTGACCTCGGTACGGGTGGACCAGACACGGGTCGGCAGCTATGTGATCGCGGCGCACACCCCGGTGGTGAAACTCCCGCCCATGTGGCGTCGGCAGGCGGCGCTGTTCGACGCGGACTCCTTCCCTGGGGGAGCCGGTGCGCGTGTTCCCGAGCCGTACGCCCGTGAGGTGTCCCGCGTCCTGTTCGCCGGTGTCACCTGTGCCCGTGCGGCCGCGGACGCGTCCTTGGCCCAGGACGGTCTGACCGATTTCGCGCCGTACGCCGAGGCGGGACTTTCGGCCAATCTCTGCGAGGCCCTGGTCAAGATCGCCGGTGAGGAGTGCCGTGACTACTCCCTGTCCTTCAGCTGGTTCCCCGATCTGCCGGTGGCCCAGGACTCGCCGCCGGTGGCCATCACCCGGCGTCATGTCGAGGTTCTTGAGGAAGGAGCGAAGGACCTACGGGAGCGGCTGGGCCGGGAGCGCGGGGCCGTACTCGTCGGAGTGGTGACCCGCCTGCGCGCGGAGGACGGTGACCGGGAAGCGACGGTCTACGGCTCGTTCGAGCACGAGAACTACGCCCGCACGCGTCGGGTACGGGTGCTGCTCGACCCGGAGCACGTGGACCGTGCGACCGATGCCTGGCGCGACGGTATGGAGGTCGTGGTGGAGGGCGACCTGGAACCGCGCGGGAACGGGCTGCGGATGCGGACGGTGACCGCGTTCGCGGTGCGGCAGGGGTGAGGGGTGCGCGTGATCAGCGGATGTCGGACGCGGAGAAGATGCCTTCACCACCGAAGTCGAAGGGCTTACTCAGCAACACGCCCTTGTAGACGTCCCCGGGGGAGAAGTCCCGGAAGTTGCGGGTCAGGAACACCTCGGCCCCGGCGAAGCAGGCGCATGCCAGATGGACCGCGTCGGCACCCTTGATCTTCGGGCGGTCGGCGGTGATGTCGTTGGCCAGCAGTCCGACCCTCCGGGTCACCTCGACCAGGGTGATGTACGGCTCCTGGAGCAACGTCCGGATGCGTAGCCGGTGCTCGCTCGCGCTGGTGCCCCGGGCTTCGGCCAGGGTGAGTGTGGAGGTGAAGAGCCGGACGTGTCCGCCGCGCCCCGCCCGCAGCATGCTTTCCGCCTCTCGGGCGCAGTGGGTTCCCTGCGCCCAGTCGACGAAGCAGTTGGCGTCCAGATACACCGACTCGGGGCGGTCAGTTGTCCCCACGAAGGGCCTCCACATACTCCACAGCGTCCTGGCCGCCGGTCATGTCGGGCCAGAACCCTCCCCGCAGCTCGTCGTCGGACAGCTGGGGCTGGGTCGGCAGGAGTTCGATGTCCCGTGCGCGCATCCAGACGCTCTGTCCCTGCGCGTTCTCGGTGATCTCACCGCTGATCTCCACCCGGTCGCGCCGCCAAGCTCGTCGCAGCTCGGGATCGAGGTCGTCACCGAAGTACACCGGGATCACCTCGCCCCCGACCTCGGTACGCAGCACGGCCCGGGGCCGAAGCTGTCTGCCGCCTTCCTGGAGCCCGCTCAGCCGGCCTCTGCGGGAGCCGAACGTGCGATGCCGCGTCTTCGTGGCCGAGTCCAGATGCAGTGCGGTCCGCTGGGTGATCTCCGCGGTACGCAGGGGCTCCCCGTCCCCCCGGACCTCCAGCACCATGCCGACGTCGGGCGACGCTCCGAGAGACCGGGCGATTCGGCGCCCGAGGTTCGCGGCCCGCAGTGTCCAGCCGGTGGGGATGCGGGCGGTGGACTCCGCCTCGTGCAGTCCGCCCACCGCGCTGCGGGCCACTCGCTCGACCACTTCGTAGGTCGAGTGGTCGGCGATCCGCAGCGGTTCCAGGACGCAGGCGACGCTTCCGAGGCGCAGTTCGTTGAACGTCCAGCGCGTGCCGTTGCGGCCTGGCCGGGCCGTTTCGGTGGCCTCCAGCTCCCGCAGGAGGGTCAGCATGGTGGTCAGGGCCTGGAGCGATTCCTGCGCGTCCATGCCGGCGTGTGGGCCGAGCAGTTTCAAAGCGAGCTCGATCCTCATACTGTCCCTCCTTCCAGGGGCGCGGTTCCCGGCGCCACAGTATGCGCGGCCCATCACCATGCTGGGCGCATTCCCCGGCACTGTCACCCTCGGGAGAGTAATCAGCAGCTAGCGGCTCGTGTGCTGTGGCGTTCTGGTCAGAAACCCAGGTAAAGAATCTGGACGACGTAAACACGCTCGTCCCGGACGATCACCTGATACGTGAACATGCCACCCGGGACGACCACGTTGCCGCCCTTCGGGTCCGATCCTTGGTGGCTTCGGCCGTGCAGATGCAGGGCTTCCGCCGCTCTGACCAGTTCGTCCGCCTTGATCTCCACTTCGGCGAGGAAGGCGGCAGGCGCGTCGCGAGCGGCCTCCTCCGCGCCGAAGGCGTACTCCCAGGACCAGCTCAAACGCGTACTGCTTCCATGGCCTCGTCGAGGACCGTGCTCAGCTCGCGCAGCGCGTCCCTGGCGACGGTCGCGTCCTCGTGCTCCAGGTTGTTGGTGGCACGGTTGTGGCGGGCGGCGAGGTCGGGGCGACGGGCGATCTCGATGTCCCGGGCCCAGCACAGGACCCAGCTCCGCACGGGGCTGAGGGACTGCCACTCCACGGCCTTGGCGAACGCCTCGTCCTTCGTACGCTGCATCTCCGGCAGCCGGCCGGGCGCCACGACGGCGAGGGCCGCGCGCAGGGCGTCAGGGGTCTGCTCGGGGCGGGGAACCAGCTCGTGTCCGTGGTCGGCCTGCGTGCTCATCGAGTCCTCCCGGGAGTGCCCTGGCCAGGGTAGCCGTTCGGGAACATCGAGGTGTGGGGACGCGAACATGAAGGTCTGTTCCTCCTGGTCACGCGTGGTCTTACGGCAGTGAGAGCGCTCGGAGGGGCATGCCGGGCGACAGTCGCGGAGGGGGAGCGGGGGCTGCCGGCATGCCTGTCTGCCTCCCGACCTCGCCCGCCAGGGCGCCGACCGGTTCCGACGCCAAGCTGTCAGTCGATGACCTCGTCGAGGGAGGTCGCGGTCGCGGCGCGCAGGAGCCAGGTGTGCAGTGTCTCGGGGTCAGCGCAGTTGGTGATGTGCTCGCGCGCCTCCTGCGGGACGTCGATGCCGCGCTTGGCGAGGACGGCGAGGACGTCCTTGGCTGCCTGCCGGATCTGACTTTCGGCCTGTACTTCGGCGCGCGCTTGGGCGAGCCCCTCGGTGTGTCCCAGGGCGAGTCCTTCGGCGCGGACTTTCGCTAGTGCCTTCTTCATGAAGTCGGACTGGTAGGAATCGAGGTCCACGGCCACCATTGCGCTCCAGATCTCTGCGGCGGGCAGCCGGCCCAGTCCTCGGAAGATGAGTTCGACGAAGGGAATGCCGACGGTCTCGGGTTCAGCCATGAGCGCTGTCGACATCGCTTTCAGCATGCCCTCGATGTCCGGGCTCGTGCCGTGGACGATTGCGGACAGTGCGGCCAGAGCGAGGTCTTCGCGGACCTGGTCCGGCTCGGTGATCACCGGCATGTTGTGAGGGCCGGCGACGATGGGTCGCGCGGTCAGCGAGGGCCATGAACCGAACCCGATGGGTTCCGGTCGGGCCGCCCACTCGGCCGTCGAACGGTCCTGGCAGATCACGAGCAGCAGCGGCGGCAGGCGGTACTTGCTGCCCAGGTAGGCGAGGTAGTGAGCCCAGCTGACCGGTTTCTCCGGGTCCTTCTTCCGCTGTGCCTCGATGGCGAGCAGGAAGGGCCCGTCGTGCCTGGTCTCGATGCGGAGCAGAGTATCGATGCGGCGTTCGATGGGGTCCGTCTCGGTCACGTCGTTCGGCAGTACCTCGACCGCGACCGGTGGTGGCAGACGGATTCCGAGGGCTTCGGCGACGCGGGAGAAGAGCGTCGGGTGGTCCTGGAAGATGCGGTGCATCGCCTCGTGGGACGAGCTGACCATGGGGTTCCTTGCGGGGTCACGGGTGGGTGGTTGGGCGGCAGTCGCGGCAGTGGGTGCGGTCCGGTTCGGTGGGGCGGAAGCCGCGGTCGCAGCCGTCGCAGTTGCGGAGGGGGAGCGGGGGCGGTGGCGCGGGGGTGGCCGGGGCGCGGAGGGGTGGCGGCGGTGGGAGCTGGGCCGCGAGGCGGTGGGCGAGGAGGGCGGCCGGGCGGCGCAAGGGGTCGTCCGGGAGGTCGTTGGTCAGGGCGTGGCGTACGGCGGTGGGGGAGACGTCGCGTTCGAGCCAGGCGGCGACTCCCAGGGCGAGGTGGGCGGTGTCCGACTCGGACAGCAGCAGGCGGCGGTCGATGCGGCGGAGGCCGGCGAGGACGTCGATGGCCTGTGCGAGGAGGGTGGCGTACGGGTATGACGGCTTCGGTACGGGAGGCAGGGCGCGTTTTCTCTGCGGCGCCGTCGGCTGGCGGCGTGGTTGCCTCGGCTGGGTCTGGGCGGCGCCGGGGTGGTTGCAGGAGACCGTGCGGGTGATGATCCGGCCGTCGGGGCATCGGGAGCGCTCGCGGCGGAGGTAGCCGTGGGCTTCCAGCTCGCGCATGGCGGCGGCGACGCGGGTGGTGCCCTCGCGGAGGCGGCGGGCGATGCTCTTGATGTCGGCGGGGGCGCCGGTCGGCAGCGACTGGATGTGGACGGCTACGCCGATGGCCAGACCGGACAGTTCGCTGTGCTGGGCCAGGTGGTTGCCGATCACCGTGAAGCGGGTGGTGTGGCGGACGTTGTCGTGGATCACCCCGGTCGGGGGGTGGTCGGCGGCAACGTCGGACGGGGCGCAGGGGGGAGCGCTAAGGTTTTGGGTATCCATCGGGAAGGTCTCGACTTCCTGGTTGGGGAGGCCCTCGCCTCGGGATGCCAGTCCCGGCGGGGGCCGATTTGTTTGCGTTGCGGCTGAGCGTAAGGCAGTCGAGGGACGCAACCGCCAGCCGAGCCAGTGATGTTCACCCGGGAGAGTGAGCCGCCGCCGTGGGCGGAAAGGTGGGGCTTGGTGGGGTTCTTTCCCTCTCAGAGTTCCTTGGGAAAGGCGCCCGAAGCACCGAAGCGCGGAGAACCGGGTTCCGGTGAGCCGACGTGCAGTTCGGCCCACACGGTCTTGCGCGGAAAGCGGCCGTCCGTTACGCCCCAACGGTCCGCCAACGCCTCCACCAGTAGTAGGCCACGGCCGCTTTCGGCGTCGTCGTCGGGGGTCTGGAGGGCGGGGAGTTGTTCGCCTCGGGTGTCGGTGACCTCGATGCGGAGGGTGTCGCCGATGACGTGCAGGGCGAGCTGGAAGTCGCGGCCGGAGACGCGGCCGTGGACGGCGGCGTTGGCGGCGAGTTCCGCCACGAGGTGGCGGGCCGGGTCCAGGGGCAGTTCCCAGGAGCGGAGTTGCTCGGTGGCGAGCAGGCGGGCGAGACGGGCGCCGCGGGGCGTGGGGGAGAGCAGCACGCTGAAGTCGCGGGTGGGGGTGTTCAGCTCGGCGGATTTCTGGTTCACGCCACTCAGCGTGGCGTCGTCTGCTTACCGTGAACAGTGACTCAGTGGTTACGTGACGTTACTGTCCGGAGCTTGTCCGGGGTGTACGCGGCTGTCGGTGCGGGGCGGACGGGTAGGGCGCCGGGTGGCGTTGCGGGTACGGCGAAGGGGTGCGGGATGGCGGAGACGGGGCGGCTCCAGGTCGAGGAGGACGAGCCGGGGTGGGAGGTCGATCCCGACGACGAGTGGGGTGTCGCGGTGATCGCGACGGTGGGGCGGCAGTTGAAGCTGCGGCGCGAGGCGGCGGGGCTGCGGGCCGCCGAGTTCGGGGCGGCGATCGGGTACGGGGAGGACCTTGTCTACAAGGTCGAGGGCGGGAAACGGATTCCCAAGAAGACGTACCTGGACCGGTCGGATGCGGTGCTGGATGCGGGTGGGTTGATTTCGGCGACTTGGGAGGATGTGAAGAGGGTTCGGTATCCGAAGCGGGTTCGGGAGATGGGGAAGGCGGAGGGGAAAGCGGTTGAAATCGGCTTGTACGAGTGCAACAGCGTCCACGGACTGTTGCAGACGCCGGAGCATGCGCGGACCCTGATGGAGGCGGCACAGCCGCCGTACTCGCCGGACGATGTGGAACGGATGGTGGCCGCGCGGTTGGCCCGGCAGGAGGTCTTCGACCGCGACCCGGCCCCTTCGATGCACTTCGTACAAGAAGAGGCGCCGCTGCGAAGGCGGCTTGGGGACACAATGGTGTGGCGGCGGCAACTCGAACGGCTGCTGGAGGTGGGCCGGTTGAACAACGTCACGCTCCAGGTCATGCCGACGGACACCGACGCCCACCCCGGGCTGGACGGCAGGATCGAGTTGCTGAAGTTTCCGGACGGTACGGCGGTGGGGCGCTCCGACGGCCTCTTCAACAGCCGGCCCGTTTCGGACCCGAAACAGCTCCGCATTCTGGAGCTCCAGTATGGGACCATCCGGGCGCAGGCTCTCTCACCACGGGAGTCGCTGGCCTTCATCGAGAAACTGCTGGGAGACACATGATGCGCAAGGGAATCGCCGGGGACGTCTCCGAACTGGCGTGGTTCAAGAGCAGTTACAGCAGCGGCACGAATGGTGAGTCCTGTGTCGAGGTCGCGATAGCGCCTACCACCATTCACGTCCGGGATTCCAAGAGCATCGGGGGGCCTCGGCTGGCGTTGGCGCATGGCGCGTGGGCGGACTTCGTGTCGTACGCCTCCGAGGGCTGACTCCTGATGCGCGAGGTCTCCGCAGAGCTGGCGTGGTTCAAGGCCAGCTACAGCGGCGGAAACGACGGCGAGTCCTGCGTAGAGCTGGCCATCACTCCCGGCACCGTGCACGTCCGTGACTCCAAGACTACGGATGGCCCTCGCCTCGCCCTCACCCCTACCGCCTGGGCCGACTTCGTAACGTACGTCCGTTAGCGCGGAAGTACCCAGCCCGGCACCCACGTCCCGGCGGCCCGCTCACCGCCGCTCGCGACGTGGGCCCGCAACGCACCCAGCCCCGGGTGGGGATTGTCCCGGTGCCACAGGAGTGAGTGCGGGTACACCGGGGTCGGGTCGGTCACCGGGATCAGGTGCAGGTCATGGCCCACCGGCCAGACGAGCCGGGTACTCGCGCCCATGAACGTGGCCAGCGACGGCGTGTCCGCGATCGTGTCCAGGAGGGCGTCCGAGCCGAAGTTGGGCCCCGTCGCCTCGATGGTCAGTCCGAACTCCGCGACCAGGGCGTCGTAGTACGCGGCCCACTCCGTGCCGGGGGCGGCCAGACCCGGCATCCAGATCCGGTGGCCCGCGAGTTCGGCGAGCCGCACCGCGCGGGCGCCGGCCAGGGCGTGACCGGGACCGGTGAGCAGATGCAGCGGTTCGTCGAGGACACGTACCGACGCGATGTCGTCCGGCAGTGGCCGGCCCGGCGCGGCCACCGCGCGGAACGTCGCGTCGATCGTGCCGGCGCGGATCGCGGCGACGGCCGTGTCGATGTCGAAGACCGTCAGGATGTCGAGGTCGATCTCCGGGTGGGTCTCGTGGAAGCCCCGCATCAGGCGGGACTGCGCACTGCGGGAGGTCAGGACGTCGACGCGCAGCGGGCGGCGCCCGGATCGCACGGACGCCGCCGCGCGCTCGGCCACGCGGAGCAGCTCGCGGGCGTGGGGGAGGAACGCCTGGCCGTCGATGGTGAGGCGGGCGCCGCGCGGAGTGCGGGTGAACAGGCGGACGCCAAGGCTCCGTTCCAGCGTGGCGACGCGCTTGGACGCGGCCTGCTGGGTGATGCCCAGCTCGGCGGCGGCCTCCTGGAACTGGCCCGCGTCGGCGACGGCGACGAAGGTGCGGACGGTGTCGAGGTCCATACAGGAGAGCGTATAGACACAACCATCAGTTGTAGGCAGACCCTGCTCTGGTTGTTTGATACCGGCACGCTCCGCTCGGTTTGATGGGCGGCATGGGATGGCTCTGGGCGGCGTACGGGACCAGTGCGCTCGGTACGTGGCTGGCCTTCGGGGCGTTTCCGTTGATCGCCGTGGAGGTGCTGGGGGCCGGTCCGACACAGGTGGCGGTGCTGTCTGCGGTAGGGGTCGCCGTCGGCGCGGTGGTCGCGGTGCCGCTCGGGCCGTGGGTGGAGTTCCGGCGCAAGCGGCCGGTGCTGATCGGGATGGATGTGGTGCGCGGCGCGGCGCTGCTCAGCGTGCCCGGCGCGTACGCGCTCGGTGTGCTGAGCTTCGTACAACTGCTGGTCGTGTCGGTGGTCGTCGCGGCGGGTGATATTGGGTTTCGGGCGGCTTCCGGGGCGTATCTGAAGGCGGTGCTGACGGGGGAGGAATTGCTCGTCGCCAATGCCCGGTTCGAGGCGACGGCCTGGGCGGCGACGATCGTCGGGCCGCCGCTCGGCGGGGCGCTCATCGGGGCGCTCGGGCCGGTGGTGACGGTGGTGGCGGATGCCGTCAGTTATCTGCTGTCGGCGGTCGGTATCCGGGCGATGGGCGGACCGGACGAGAAGCCGGAGCGGCCCCAGGGCGCGGCGCGGCTGCGGGCCGGGGAGCTGCTCGACGGGTGGCGGTTCATCGTCGCCGACGCGGCGCTGCGGCCGCTGTTCCTCAACACCGCGCTGTTCAACGGGCTGGTGATGGCCACCTCACCGTTGCTGGCCGTGCTGATGCTCGGGCCGCTGGGGTTCGCGCCGTGGGAGTACGGGCTCGCGTTCGCCGCGCCCTCGGTCGGCGGGCTGCTCGGGGCGCGGCTGGCCCGGCCGTTGGTCCGGCGGTTCGGGGCGGACCGGGTGCTGGCCGGGTCCGGGGCGCTGCGGGCGATCTGGCCGGTGGGGCTCGCCTTCGTCGGTCCGGGCACCGGCGGGCTGGTGCTGGTGATCGGCGTGGAGTTCGGGCTGATTCTGTGCTGTGGGGTGTTCAACCCCGTGTCCGCGACCTACCGGCTGCGGCGGCTCCCGGCCGACCGGGTCACCCGGGTGCTGACCGCCTGGACGGTGACCACGAAGGGGGCGACCGCGCTGCTGACCGCCCTGTGGGGGGTACTGGGCGGGCTGCTCGGGCCGCGTACCGCGATCGGCCTGGCCGGCGTGTTTCTGCTGGCCACGCCCGCGCTGCTCACCGCAAGTTGGTGTCGACCCCGCGGCGCTTGAGTTCGGCCAGGACGGGATCGGTGCGGCCGTCGAGGATCTGACCGTTCATCTGCCGTGACTTGGTCAGTCCGCGCAGTGACTTCACGTCGAGGAGCGGGGTGAGGTCGGTCAGGGTGTGCTGGCTGCCGAAGGTGATCACGGCGAGTTCGGGCAGGGCGGGCAGGACGGTGAGGTCCGTCAGCCGGTCCAGGGTGCCCAGGCCCAGCCACTGGAGCGCGGTGAGGCCGGCCACCGGGGACAGGTCCGGCCAGGGCAGCCGGTCGAGGTCGAGGCGGGTGAGGGAGGCGGCGGCGGGCAGGTCGGCCAGGCGCGGGCAGTTCCCGACGCGCAGGGTGCGCAGGGCGGGGTGGCCGTCCAGGGCGCGCAGCGAGACCAGGGCGTCGGACGTGCCGATCGTCAGGTCGGTGACCGGGATGCGGGCCAGCGCGCTGACGTCCGCGAACGCCGGGCACCGCGTCACCCGTACCTCGGTGACCGGCGTGCCGGCGAGACCGTCCAGGCCGGTCAGGGCAGGGCAGTCGTGCACGGTCACCTTGGTGAGCGCGGGCAGGCCGTCGAGCCGGTCCAGGTCGGTGAGGCGGGGCAGGCCACTGAGCTCCAGCTCGCGCAGGGCGGGCAGGCCGCTCAGGTTTCCGGGACCGGCCAGCCGGTCGGTGTCACTGACGGACAGCTGTTCCAGGCCGGGGTGGGAGAGGCGGGAGAGGGACTGGAGTCGGCCCGGCCCGGTCAGCTGGAGCCGGCGCAGGCCGGTGAGGCCGGGCAGGGCCGTGAAGTCGTCCAGCGCCGGGCAGTTCTCGACGGTGAGCTCCCGCAGGGCGGGCAGTGGTGCGGCGCCGGTCAGCGAGGCGAGCTGTTCGCAGTCCGTGATCCGCAGCCGGGTCAGGTGGGTGAGCGCGGCGAGGCCGCGCAGGTCGGGCAGGTCGGGGCAGTTCCGTAGCTCCAGCGCGGTCAGCCGGGGATGGTGACCGAGGCCGCTGAACGACCGGAAGCGGGGGCAGTCCGCGACGATCAGCTGGGCGAGGGCCGGCGCGGCGGCGACGCCGGTCAGGTCGCGCAGCCGCTTGCAGCCGGTCAGGTCGAGGACGGCGAGCGCGGGGACGTCCGCCAGGCCGGTCAGGTCGCGGATCGCGGTCCAGCCGAGGTCCAGGCGGGTGAGGCGGGTCAGGCCGGCCAGCTGCGCGGGCGACCCGAAGGAGCGGCAACCGCGCAGGTCGAGGCGTTCGAGCAGTGGGAACGCGGCGCCGAAGCCGGCGGCCGAGGTCACCCGGGTCATGCTCAGGTCCAGCTCGCGCAGGCGGCCCAGGGGCAGCAGGGGGGCCGGGTCGGCGACGGCGCGGCAGCGGTGCAGGCCGAGCCGGGTCAGTTCGGTGAGCCCGCCGAGCGGGGTGAGGTCCGTGACGCCGGCGCAGCCGTTGAGATCGAGGTCGGTCAGAGCGGTCAGCGCGCCGATCTCCGTGAGGTCGGTGATCTCCTTGCAGCGGAACACGGTCAGCGCGCGCAGCGTGGTGAGGTGGCGCAGGCCGGTGAGCGAGGTCGCGCGGGTCAGCCGCAGCGCGGTACGGCCCTCGGCGCGGAACGCCGGTGCCAGC
Source organism: Streptomyces sp. JW3 (assembly GCF_052216785.1). Classification (NCBI taxonomy): domain Bacteria; kingdom Bacillati; phylum Actinomycetota; class Actinomycetes; order Kitasatosporales; family Streptomycetaceae; genus Streptomyces; species Streptomyces sp. JW3. The sequence continues at coordinate 25,951 of NZ_JBQOUX010000001.1, forward strand.
AGGGCCGCGGCGAAACCGTCCGGGTCGGCGGCGGCGGGCCACAGCCGCAGCAGCGTCTCCGAGGAGAAATCGGCGACCGGTGCGAACCGCGCGGCCAGCTCCAGCGCCGCGCCGTCGTCGGCGATCCCCACCAGCTCCCGCAGTGCCTTACGGGCCTGGGCGGGCTTGACGGGCTTCGCGTCGGCCAACTGCTTGACGTACGGCGTGAGTTCCGTGCTCGAAGTCATGCCGGGACTCTAGGGGCGGGCGCTGACAGGGAGGTGCTGCGGCTTCCCGGGGGAACAGTTGGTGAACTCTGTGGCAACGCTGTCAAAGGGCTTTGCGCCAGATCGCCCACACCCCTACCGGATGACATGAGCACTGTTCTTGTCTGGTGGGGTGAAGCAACCAATGCCCCCGCTCACCGTCACCGTCCCGGCCCAGCGCTCCGCGACGGGCGGGCGCCCGTCCGGCGGCGCACGGAGCCCCGGGCGCCGGTTGTACGTGATCGACGGCATCCGGCTGGTCGCCGCGCTGATGGTGGCCCTGCACCACTACGCCGGCACCTACCGGACCGACCGGCCGGGCAACGTCATCTGGGGCCGGCCGGTCGGCGACATCATGCCGACCGTGCACCACGTCGCCACCTACGGCTGGATCGGCGTCGAGATCTTCTTCGTGATCAGCGGCTTCGTGATCTGCATGTCCAGCTGGGGGCGCTCGCCCCGGCAGTTCTTCGTCTCCCGGGTGATCCGGCTCTACCCGGCCTACTGGTTCGCGGTCCTGTTCACCACCGGCGTGCTGGTGCTCGTACCCGGCGTGTGGGAGCGACTGAAGGTGCGCGAGGTCCTGTTCAACCTCACCATGCTCCAGTCCGGCTCGGCGGTGCCGAACGTCGACGGGGTCTACTGGACCCTCTGGTCCGAGCTGCGCTTCTACCTGCTCTTCCTGGTCGTCGTCGCGATGGGGCTGACGTACCGCAGGGTGGTGGCGTTCTGCTGCGTGTGGGGCGCGGTGGCGATGCTGGCGCCGGTCTCCGACCTGCCGCTGCTCGAACTGGTCGCCAACCCGGACGGCGCGTGGTTCTTCATCGCCGGGCTGGCCCTGTACCTGATGCACCGCTTCGGCCCGGACCTGCTGCTGTGCGGCATCCTCGGCATGGCCTGGCTGATGGGCCAGCTGGAACTGGGGAAACGTATCGACGAGGTCGAACACGTCTCCGGCTGGCGCGGCGCCTTCCTGATCTACACGGTCTTCCTGCTCTTCATGGCCGCCGTCGCGCTCGGGTACACCGACCGCGTCCGGTGGAAGTGGCTGGTCACAGCGGGCGCGCTGACGTATCCGCTGTACCTGGTGCACTACGTGGCGGGCACCACGCTGATCAACCGGCTGCGGGACACGATGGACCCCCGGCTGCTGCTGGTGGTCCTGATCGCCGGCTTCTGCGTCCTGAGCTACCTGGTGCACCGGCTGGTGGAGCGGCCGGTGGCCCGCCTGGTCAAGCGCGGCCTGGACCGCTCCTTCACCCGCCTGTGGGCCGCCGACCGCCGCTGACGCACCGGTCAGCCGATGGTCCACTTCTGGTTGGCGGTGCCCGCGCAGGTCCAGATCTGCAGCCGGGTCCCGTCCGCCGAGGAGTTGTCCTTGGCGTCCAAGCACTTGTTCGAGCCCGTGTTGGTCAGGTCCCCCGCCGAGGTGTACGTCCACTTCTGAGCGCCGGTGCCGTTGCAGGTCCACAGCTGCACCACCGCGCCGTCGGCGGTCGAACCGCCGCTCACGTCGAGGCACTTGCCCAGCGCCCGGACGGTGCCGTCGCCGGGCAGCGTCCACTGCTGCGCGGCGACGCCGTTGCAGCCGTGCAGCTGGATCGGCGTGCCGTCGGCACTGGCGGCGCCGGCCACGTCGACGCACATGCCGCCGATGCCCTTGATCGGCCCGGCGGTGGCGCCGGAGCCGCCGTCGGAGCTGGTGGAGACCCGGACGTAGTCGACCGTCATCGTCTGCGGGAAGGCGGTGGCGGAGTCCGGGCTGCCGGGCCAGTCGCCGCCGACCGCGAAGTTGAGGATGAGGAAGAACGGGTGGTCGAAGACCCACTTGTTGCCGTTCACCCCGGACGGCGTCAGGGTCTTGTACGTCTGTCCGTCCACCGACCAGGTGATCGCCTCGGGGCTCCAGTCGACCGCGAAGGTGTGGAAGTCGTCGGCGAACGCCGCGCCGTTCGGCAGCGTGTACGCGGCCGAGATGCCGCCGCTGCCGGAGTAGCCGGGGCCGTGCACGGTGCCGTGCACGGTGCCCGGCTCGTAGCCGACGTTCTCCATGACGTCGATCTCGCCGCTGTTCGGCCAGCCCGCGCTGCCCAGGTCGTCGCCGAGCATCCAGAACGCGGGCCACACGCCCTGGCCGCGCGGCACCTTGATGCGGGACTCGAAGTGGCCGTACTTCTGCGTGAAGGTCTGCGCGGTGTTGAGGCGGGCCGAGGTGTACTGGCAGGTGCCGTACCAGCACTGCAGGCCGCTGTCGGTGTTCTTGCGGGCGGTGATGACCAGGTGCCCGGCGCCGTCCAGCGACGAGTTGGCGGCACTGTTCGTGTAGTACTGGAGTTCGTTGTTGCCGTTGCCCGTGCCGCCGGTCTCGGTCGTCCACTTGCCGGCGTCGGGACGGGTCCCGGCGGCGCCGTCGAACTCGTCGGACCAGGTGACCGCGGCCTCCGCCGCGTCCGCCCGGTGTGTTCCGGGCCCCGACGTGGTCAACAGCAGCGCGGTGACCAGCGCACCGGTCACCAGTAGGACCAGTCCGCCCAGGGACCATCTCCGGGCGCGATGAGCAGCCATGGCGAGCACACCTCGTTCTGTGGGGGTCAGCGATGCCGTGCCCGGATGCTAGGGGCACCGAACTGCCGTTACCCGAGGTAATGCGGTCGCTCCGGGAGCGCTTAAGCGAGCTTTATGGATCGGTTAAGGCGCACGGCCCCGGACGAGCCGCGGCCCGGGAGTCAGGTTTGATCTACGTCACCCCCGGGGTAAGGTTCTGCGCTCGATTGGCGTCCTCGATGCCCCGTATGGCAGACTAGCGGGGTTGCTCGGTCGAGTGCCGATGCTGCGCGCCTCCCGCCGGGGGGACCGGAAGCGAGTCCCACAGTACTCGTCGCTCCATGTATGCACCGAGAGGTGCAGGGGCGGACGTACGGGAATCTTTCGGGAAGCGTATGCGGGGCTCCGGCCAGGTGCCCGGTGGGTTTTCGCCCCCGGTCCGCGGTTCCGGAAGGGCCCGCACTCCCCATCGCAGGGATGTTCGAGGTAGGGCATCTGTGTCAGCGAGAGTGCGACACGCCCGACCGCGTGGGTCGGAGGACGCCGGATGTGCCAGAGCGTGAAGAGAGACAGGACTACGGAGTAGCCATGGCGGGACAGAAGATCCGCATCCGGCTCAAGGCCTACGACCACGAGGTCATCGACTCTTCGGCGAAGAAGATCGTCGAGACGGTGACGCGCACTGGTGCGTCGGTCGCGGGCCCGGTGCCGCTGCCCACTGAGAAGAACGTGTACTGCGTCATCAAGTCGCCGCACAAGTACAAGGACTCGCGCGAGCACTTCGAGATGCGCACGCACAAGCGCCTGATCGACATCCTCGACCCGACCCCCAAGACCGTTGACTCCCTGATGCGACTCGACCTCCCGGCCGGTGTCGACATCGAGATCAAGCTCTGAGGCCGGTGATCTGAAGATGACCAAGCAGATCAAGGGCATCCTGGGCGAGAAGCTCGGCATGACGCAGGTGTGGGACGAGAACAACCGTGTTGTTCCGGTCACCGTCGTCAAGGCCGGCCCCAACGTCGTGACCCAGGTGCGTACGAACGACGTCGACGGCTACGAGTCGGTCCAGATCGCCTTCGGCGAGATCGACCCGCGCAAGGTGAACAAGCCCCTCAAGGGCCACTTCGCCAAGGCCGACGTCACCCCCCGCCGTCACCTCGTCGAGATCCGCACCGCGGACGCCGCCGAGTACACGCTGGGCCAGGAAGTCACCGCCGAGGTGTTCGAGTCGGGCGTGAAGGTCGACGTCACCGGCAAGAGCAAGGGCAAGGGCTTCGCCGGTGTCATGAAGCGTCACAACTTCAAGGGCCTCGGCGCCGGACACGGCACCCAGCGCAAGCACCGCTCGCCCGGTTCCATCGGTGGCTGCGCCACCCCGGGCCGCGTGTTCAAGGGCCTCCGTATGGCGGGTCGCATGGGCAACGAGCGCGTCACCACCCAGAACCTGACCGTCCACGCCGTTGACGCGGAGAAGGGTCTGCTGCTCATCAAGGGCGCGGTTCCCGGTCCGAACGGCGGCCTCGTCCTGGTCCGCACCGCGGCCAAGGGGGCCTGAGGTAACCGATGAGCACTGTTGACATCCTTTCGCCTGCGGGCGAGAAGACCGGTAGCGTCGAGCTCCCCGCGGAGATCTTCGGCGTGGAGAAGATCAGCATCCCGCTGCTTCACCAGGTCGTCGTCGCGCAGAACGCCGCTGCCCGCCAGGGCACGCACAAGACCAAGCGTCGTGGCGAGGTCCGCGGTGGCGGCAAGAAGCCGTACCGCCAGAAGGGCACCGGCCGCGCCCGCCAGGGTTCAACCCGCGCACCGCAGTTCGCCGGCGGTGGCGTCGTCCACGGCCCGCAGCCGCGTGACTACTCGCAGCGGACCCCGAAGAAGATGAAGGCCGCCGCCCTGCGGCACGCCCTCACCGACCGGGCCCGGCACGACCGCATCCACGTCGTCACCGGCGTGATCGAGGGCGAGACTCCCTCCACGAAGGCCGCCCGGACGCTGTTCGGCAAGATCTCGGAGCGCAAGAACCTGCTCCTGGTCGTCGACCGCGCCGACGAGGCCGCGTGGCTGTCCGCCCGCAACCTGCCCCAGATCCACATCCTGGAGCCGGGCCAGCTGAACACGTACGACGTTCTCGTCTCGGACGACGTGGTCTTCACCCAGGCCGCGTTCGAGTCCTTCGTGTCTGGCCCCGACAAGGCCGCTGACACCGAAGGGAGCGAAGCCTGATGGCTACGCGTCACCCGAGCATCGCCTCGAAGGCGGCCAAGGCCGCCAAGGCCGCGCGCGTCGCCAAGGCACGCCGCCACGCCACCGAGGGCAAGAACACCGTCGAGACGCCGCTGAGCAAGTCGTACACGGACCCCCGTGACGTCCTGCTGAAGCCGGTCGTCTCCGAGAAGAGCTACGCGCTCCTCGACGACGGCAAGTACACGTTCATCGTCGACCCCCGGGCCAACAAGACCCAGATCAAGGAGGCCGTGCAGGCGGTCTTCTCGGTCAAGGTCACCGGGGTCAACACGATCAACCGCCAGGGCAAGCGCAAGCGCACCCGCACCGGTTTCGGCCAGCGTGCCGCGACCAAGCGCGCGATCGTGACCCTCGCCGAGGGCGACCGTATCGACATCTTCGGCGGTCCGACCTCCTGACGGAGGTCCGGATCGTCCGATATCGGACGAGGACTGAGAAATGGGAATCCGCAAGTACAAGCCGACGACTCCTGGCCGTCGTGGCGCCAGCGTCGCCGACTTCGTCGAGGTCACGCGGTCCACGCCGGAGAAGTCGCTGGTTCGCCCGCTGCACAGCAAGGGCGGCCGTAACAACGCCGGTCGTGTGACCGTTCGCCACCAGGGTGGCGGACACAAGCGCGCCTACCGCGTGATCGACTTCCGTCGGCACGACAAGGACGGCGTGCCGGCGAAGGTCGCGCACATCGAGTACGACCCCAACCGCACCGCGCGCATCGCGCTGCTGCACTACGCGGACGGCGAGAAGCGCTACATCCTCGCCCCGCGCAACCTCCAGCAGGGCGACCGCGTCGAGAACGGCCCCGGGGCCGACATCAAGCCGGGCAACAACCTGGCGCTGCGCAACATCCCGGTCGGTACCACGATCCACGCGATCGAGCTCCGTCCCGGTGGCGGCGCCAAGTTCGCCCGCTCGGCCGGCGCCTCCGTGCAGCTGCTCGCGAAGGAGGGCGCCTACGCCCACCTGCGCATGCCGTCCGGTGAGATCCGCCTGGTCGACGTCCGCTGCCGCGCCACTGTCGGCGAGGTCGGCAACGCCGAGCAGTCGAACATCAACTGGGGCAAGGCGGGCCGCAAGCGGTGGCTGGGCGTTCGCCCGACCGTCCGTGGTGTGGTCATGAACCCGGTGGACCACCCGCACGGTGGTGGTGAGGGCCGGACCTCCGGTGGCCGTCACCCCGTGTCCCCGTGGGGCAAGAAGGAAGGCCGTACTCGTTCGCCCAAGAAGGCGTCGAACAAGTACATCGTCCGCCGCCGCAAGACGAACAAGAAGCGCTAAGGACGGGTTGAGATGCCGCGTAGCTTGAAGAAGGGGCCCTTCGTCGACGACCACCTGATCAAGAAGGTGGACACGCAGAACGAAGCAGGCACCAAGAACGTCATCAAGACCTGGTCCCGACGCTCGATGATCGTCCCGGCCATGCTCGGCCACACGATCGCGGTGCACAACGGCAAGACCCACATCCCGGTGTTCGTCACCGAGTCCATGGTCGGCCACAAGCTCGGCGAGTTCTCGCCGACCCGCACCTTCCGGGGTCACGTCAAGGACGACCGGAAGTCGAAGCGCCGCTAAGGCGGGGTGGAATCGACTATGACTAACACCGAAGGGACAACCATGGAAGCCAGGGCCCAGGCGCGGTACATCCGCGTCACGCCCATGAAGGCCCGCCGCGTGGTGGACCTCATCCGTGGCATGGACGCCACGGAGGCTCAGGCGGTCCTGCGTTTCGCCCCGCAGGCCGCGAGCGTGCCGGTCGGCAAGGTGCTGGACAGCGCCATCGCCAACGCCGCGCACAACTACGACCACACCGACGCCGACAGCCTCTTCATCTCCGAGGCGTACGTCGACGAGGGCCCGACCCTGAAGCGGTTCCGGCCGCGTGCCCAGGGCCGCGCCTACCGGATCCGCAAGCGGACCAGCCACATCACCGTGGTCGTCAGCAGCAAGGAAGGAACCCGGTAATGGGCCAGAAGGTAAACCCGCACGGGTTCCGGCTCGGCATCACCACCGACTTCAAGTCGCGTTGGTACGCCGACAAGCTGTACAAGGACTACGTCAAGGAAGACGTCGCCATCCGTCGGATGATGACGTCCGGCATGGAGCGCGCCGGCATCTCGAAGGTCGAGATCGAGCGCACCCGTGACCGCGTCCGCGTGGACATCCACACGGCGCGTCCGGGCATCGTCATCGGCCGCCGCGGCGCCGAGGCCGACCGCATCCGCGGTGACCTGGAGAAGCTGACCGGCAAGCAGGTCCAGCTGAACATCCTCGAGGTCAAGAGCCCGGAGACGGACGCTCAGCTGGTGGCCCAGGCCGTCGCCGAGCAGCTCTCCTCCCGCGTCTCCTTCCGTCGTGCCATGCGCAAGAGCATGCAGGGCACGATGAAGGCCGGCGCCAAGGGCATCAAGATCCAGTGCGGTGGCCGCCTCGGCGGCGCCGAGATGTCCCGCTCGGAGTTCTACCGCGAGGGCCGGGTGCCCCTGCACACGCTCCGCGCGAACGTGGACTACGGCTTCTTCGAGGCCAAGACGACCTTCGGCCGCATCGGCGTGAAGGTCTGGATCTACAAGGGCGACGTCAAGAACATCGCCGAGGTCCGCGCCGAGAACGCGGCCGCCCGTGCGGGCAACCGCCCGGCCCGTGGTGGCGGCAACGACCGCCCGGCCCGTGGCGGTGGCCGCGGTGGCGAGCGTCGTGGGCGCAAGCCGCAGCAGCAGTCGGCTCCGGCCGCCGAGGCCCCCAAGGCCGACGCGCCCGCCGCTGCCGCTCCGGTCGAGGCGTCGTCCTCTTCTACTGGCGGAACGGAGGCCTGACCGTCATGCTGATCCCCCGTAGGGTCAAGCACCGTAAGCAGCACCACCCGAAGCGCCGTGGTCAGGCCAAGGGCGGTACGACGGTCTCGTTCGGCGAGTACGGCATCCAGGCCCTGACGCCTGCGTACGTCACGAACCGCCAGATCGAAGCGGCTCGTATCGCCATGACCCGTCACATCAAGCGTGGCGGCAAGGTCTGGATCAACATCTACCCGGACCGCCCGCTGACCAAGAAGCCCGCCGAGACCCGCATGGGTTCCGGTAAGGGTTCCCCCGAGTGGTGGGTCGCGAACGTGCACCCGGGCCGGGTGATGTTCGAGCTGTCCTACCCGAACGAGAAGATCGCGCGCGAGGCCCTTACTCGTGCGGCTCACAAGCTGCCGATGAAGTGCAAGATCGTCAAGCGCGAGGCAGGTGAAGCGTGATGTCGGCCGGTACCAAGGCGTCCGAGCTGCGCGAGCTGGGCAACGAGGAGCTGCTCAACAAGCTCCGCGAGGCCAAGGAAGAGCTGTTCAACCTCCGCTTCCAGGCGGCGACCGGACAGCTCGAGAACCACGGCCGGCTCAAGGCCGTCCGTAAGGACATCGCGCGGATCTACACCCTGATGCGTGAGCGCGAGCTGGGCATCGAGACGGTGGAGAGCGCCTGATGAGCGAGAGCAACGTGACTGAGAACACGACGACCGAGGCGCGCGGTTTCCGCAAGACCCGTGAGGGTTACGTCGTCAGCGACAAGATGGACAAGACCGTCGTCGTCGCCGTCGAGGACCGCGTCAAGCACGCGCTGTACGGCAAGGTCATCCGCCGTACCAACAAGCTCAAGGCGCACGACGAGCAGAACGCCGCGGGTGTCGGCGACCGCGTCCTCCTCATGGAGACCCGGCCGCTGTCCGCCACCAAGCGCTGGCGCGTCGTCGAGATCCTCGAGAAGGCCAAGTAAATCTCCTGCGGGGCATTCCTCGCAGGACAGTTCCGCCAGGCTCCGGGAGCCGGTCGCTGACCGGCCCCCGGGGAACCGGCAGACATTCAGGAGATAGACGTGATCCAGCAGGAGTCGCGGCTGCGTGTCGCCGACAACACGGGTGCGAAGGAAATTCTCACCATCCGTGTGCTCGGTGGCTCGGGCCGCCGCTACGCGGGTATCGGTGACGTCATCGTCGCCACCGTCAAGGACGCGATCCCCGGCGGCAACGTGAAGAAGGGTGACGTCGTCAAGGCGGTCATCGTTCGCACCGTCAAGGAGCGCCGCCGTCCGGACGGCTCGTACATCCGCTTCGACGAGAACGCCGCCGTCATTCTGAAGAACGACGGCGACCCTCGCGGCACCCGTATCTTCGGCCCCGTCGGCCGTGAGCTGCGCGAGAAGAAGTTCATGAAGATCATCTCCCTCGCGCCGGAGGTGCTGTGAGCATGAAGATCAAGAAGGGCGACCTGGTTCAGGTCATCACCGGCAAGGACAAGGGCAAGCAGGGCAAGGTCATCGCGGCCTTCCCCCGTGAGGACCGGGTCCTGGTCGAGGGTGTCAACCGGGTCAAGAAGCACACCAAGGCCGGACCGACCGCTCGCGGTTCGCAGGCCGGCGGCATCGTCACCACCGAGGCGCCGATCCACGTCTCCAACGTCCAGCTGGTCGTGGAGAAGGACGGCAACAAGGTCGTGACCCGCGTCGGTTACCGCTTCGACGACGAAGGCAACAAGATCCGCGTTGCCAAGCGGACGGGTGAGGACATCTGATGGCTACCACCACCACTCCGCGTCTGAAGACGAAGTACCGCGAGGAGATCGCGGGCAAGCTGCGTGACGAGTTCAAGTACGAGAACGTCATGCAGATCCCCGGCCTCGTCAAGATCGTGGTCAACATGGGTGTCGGCGACGCCGCCCGTGACTCCAAGCTCATGGACGGTGCCGTCCGTGACCTGACCACCATCACCGGTCAGAAGCCGGCCATCACCAAGGCCCGCAAGTCCATCGCGCAGTTCAAGCTGCGCGAGGGCCAGCCGATCGGTGCCCACGTCACGCTCCGTGGCGACCGCATGTGGGAGTTCCTGGACCGCACCCTGTCGCTGGCGCTTCCGCGCATCCGCGACTTCCGCGGCCTGTCCCCCAAGCAGTTCGACGGCCGTGGCAACTACACCTTCGGTCTCACGGAGCAGGTCATGTTCCACGAGATCGACCAGGACAAGATCGACCGCGTCCGGGGTATGGACATCACCGTGGTCACCACGGCGACCAACGACGCTGAGGGCCGCGCGCTCCTTCGTCACCTCGGCTTCCCGTTCAAGGAGGCGTGAGCGAGATGGCGAAGAAGGCTCTGATTGCCAAGGCTGCTCGCAAGCCGAAGTTCGGTGTGCGTGGCTACACCCGCTGCCAGCGCTGTGGGCGTCCGCACTCCGTGTACCGCAAGTTCGGCCTGTGCCGCGTGTGCCTTCGTGAGATGGCTCACCGTGGCGAGCTGCCGGGCGTGACCAAGAGCTCCTGGTAGTCCCCCTTCTAGGGACTTCCCAGGGCTCTCGGTAAGCAACTGGGTCGGCAGGAGCCCACCCCCGCATGCCGTAGGCTTGCAGGGTTGGGCGCCTGTCGCGCCCATACGACTTACTACGCCGTAGGTCCACCGCGCCGCACCCGTCCCGTCTCGGATCGGGGAGAGGGATGGCGCACCAGGAAACCCCGGCGAGAGAGGCCGAAGGCCACTTCATGACCATGACTGATCCGATCGCAGACATGCTTACGCGTCTGCGGAACGCGAACTCGGCGTACCACGACTCCGTGACGATGCCGGCGTCCAAGATCAAGTCTCACATCGCGGAGATCCTCCAGCAGGAGGGCTTCATCACGGGCTGGAAGACCGAGGACGCCGAGGTCGGCAAGAACCTCACCCTCGAGCTCAAGTTCGGCCCGAACCGTGAGCGCTCCATCGCGGGCATCAAGCGGATCTCCAAGCCCGGTCTCCGGGTTTACGCGAAGTCCACCAACCTGCCGAAGGTGCTGGGCGGCCTCGGCGTGGCGATCATCTCCACGTCGCACGGGCTCCTCACCGACAAGCAGGCCGGCAAGAAGGGCGTGGGTGGGGAAGTCCTCGCCTACGTCTGGTAGCGGAAGGGAACGGAGGAAACAGCTATGTCGCGCATCGGCAAGCTCCCCATCGCGGTTCCCGCCGGCGTGGACGTCACCATCGACGGCCAGACGGTGTCGGTCAAGGGCCCCAAGGGTTCGCTGACCCACACCATCGTGGCGCCGATCGAGATCGCCAAGGGTGAGGACGGCGTGCTCAACGTCACCCGCCCCAACGACGAGCGTCAGAACAAGGCCCTGCACGGCCTGTCCCGCACGCTGGTGGCGAACATGATCACCGGCGTGACCCAGGGTTACGTGAAGAAGCTCGAAATCAGCGGTGTCGGTTACCGCGTCGCGGCCAAGGGTTCGAACCTCGAGTTCGCCCTCGGCTACAGCCACTCCATCACCGTGGAGGCGCCCGAGGGCATCTCCTTCAAGGTGGAGAACCCGACCCACTTCTCTGTCGAGGGCATCGACAAGCAGAAGGTCGGCGAGGTCGCGGCCAACATCCGCAAGCTCCGCAAGCCCGACCCGTACAAGGCCAAGGGCGTCAAGTACGAGGGCGAAGTCATCCGCCGCAAGGTCGGAAAGGCGGGTAAGTAAGCCATGGCATACGGGCAGAAGATCCTCAAGGGCGACGCCTACAAGCGCGCCGCGATCAAGCGCCGCCACATCCGCATCCGCAAGCGTGTCGCGGGTACGGCGGAGCGTCCCCGTCTGGTCGTGACCCGCTCCAACCGCCACATCGTGGCGCAGGTGATCGACGACCTCAAGGGCCACACCGTGGCTTCGGCGTCCACCCTGGACACCTCGATCCGCGGCGCCGAGGGCGACAAGTCCGCGCAGGCCAAGCAGGTCGGCGCCCTGGTCGCCGAGCGCGCCAAGGCCGCCGGTGTCGAGGCCGTGGTGTTCGACCGCGGTGGAAACCAGTACGCGGGGCGCATCGCCGCCCTGGCGGACGCCGCCCGCGAAGCCGGACTGAAGTTCTGAGCCGGTTCCGTATCGCTAGCGGAAACAGAGAGAGGTAATTCCAATGGCTGGACCCCAGCGCCGCGGTGGCGGTGCCGGTGGCGGCGAGCGGCGGGACCGGAAGGGTCGCGACGGTGGCAACGCCGCCGCCGAGAAGACCGCGTACGTTGAGCGCGTCGTCGCGATCAACCGCGTCGCCAAGGTTGTGAAGGGTGGTCGTCGCTTCAGCTTCACCGCGCTGGTCGTGGTGGGCGACGGTGACGGCACCGTGGGTGTCGGTTACGGCAAGGCCAAGGAGGTGCCGGCCGCCATCGCCAAGGGTGTCGAGGAGGCCAAGAAGCACTTCTTCAAGGTCCCCCGTATCCAGGGCACCATCCCGCACCCGATCCAGGGTGAGAAGGCGGCCGGCGTCGTGCTGCTCAAGCCCGCGTCGCCCGGTACCGGTGTTATCGCCGGTGGTCCGGTGCGCGCCGTGCTCGAGTGCGCCGGCATCCACGACATCCTGTCGAAGTCGCTCGGCTCCGACAACGCGATCAACATCGTGCACGCGACCGTGGCGGCCCTCAAGGGCCTGCAGCGTCCCGAGGAGGTCGCGGCCCGCCGCGGTCTGCCGCTCGAGGACGTCGCCCCCGCGGCTCTGCTCCGTGCGCGTGCCGGGGCTGGTGCGTAATGGCGCAGCTCAAGATCACGCAGACGAAGTCGTACATCGGCAGCAAGCAGAACCACCGTGACACCCTGCGTTCCCTTGGTCTCAAGGGGATCAACACGCAGGTCGTCAAGGAGGATCGTCCCGAGTTCCGCGGCATGGTGCACACCGTCCGCCACCTCGTGACGGTCGAGGAGGTCGACTGATCATGGCGGAGAACAACCCGCTCAAGATCCACAACCTCCGTCCCGCCCCGGGCGCCAAGACCGCCAAGACCCGTGTCGGTCGTGGTGAGGCGTCGAAGGGTAAGACGGCCGGTCGTGGCACCAAGGGTACGAAGGCCCGCTACCAGGTTCCGGAGCGCTTCGAGGGTGGCCAGATGCCCCTCCACATGCGTCTTCCGAAGCTGAAGGGCTTCAAGAACCCGTTCAAGACCGAGTACCAGGTCGTGAACCTCGACAAGCTGGCCGCGCTCTACCCGCAGGGTGGCGAGGTCACGGTCGAGGACCTGGTGGCCAAGGGCGCCGTTCGCAAGAACAGCCTGGTCAAGGTCCTCGGCGAGGGCGAGATCTCCGTGGCGGTCGAGGTGAGGGTCGACAAGGCCTCCGCCTCCGCCAAGGAGAAGATCGCCGCCGCCGGCGGCAGCGTCACCGAGCTCGTCTGAACCTCTCAGGCGTCTCGATGACTTGAGCGATCCCGACCGGGGATACCCCACATATGGGGTATCCCCGGTCGGTCGTTGGTAGTTCATTCCAAGGGCAGCGGTCTCGCCGGTAAGGTGACTGGAACTGACCACTTTCACGGGTGTCACACATGGGGCACCCTGAGCGGCAGTTGACCGTTACCTATTCAGTCGTCAGTCGAACCTCAAGACCGTCACCCTTGACGCGCCAGCGCGGGGGTCGCAGGAGGCACCGTGCTCACCGCGTTCGCCCGGGCGTTCAAGACGCCCGACCTGCGCAAGAAGCTCCTCTTCACGCTCGGGATCATCGTCGTGTACCGCGTGGGTACGCACATCCCGATCCCGGGCGTCGACTACAAGAGCGTCCAAGAGTGTGTGGACCAGGCATCCGGCAACCAGGGCCTCTTCGGTCTGGTCAACATGTTCAGCGGCGGAGCCCTGCTTCAGATCACGGTCTTCGCGCTCGGCATCATGCCGTACATCACGGCCAGCATCATTCTCCAACTGCTGACCGTCGTGATCCCGCGCCTGGAGGCCCTGAAGAAGGAGGGCCAGGCGGGTACGGCGAAGATCACGCAGTACACCCGCTACCTGACCATGGCACTCGCCATCCTCCAGGGCACCGGTCTGGTCGCCACGGCCCGCAGCGGCGCCCTGTTCTCCGGCTGCACCGTGGCCAGCAACATCGTCCCCGACCAGGCCATCTTCACCACCATCGTGATGGTGGTCTGCATGACCGCCGGTACGGCCTGTGTCATGTGGCTCGGTGAGCTGATCACCGACCGCGGCATCGGCAACGGCATGTCGATCCTCATGTTCATCTCGATCGCCGCCACCTTCCCGTCCGCCCTGTGGGCCATCAAGACGCAGGGCTCGCTGGCCGACGGCTGGATCGAGTTCGGCACGGTGATCGCCGTCGGCCTGGTCATGGTCGGCCTGGTGGTCTTCGTCGAGCAGGCACAGCGCCGCATTCCCGTGCAGTACGCCAAGCGGATGATCGGCCGCCGGTCCTACGGCGGTACGTCGACGTACATCCCGCTCAAGGTGAACCAGGCGGGCGTGATCCCCGTCATCTTCGCGTCGTCGCTGCTGTACATCCCGGCGCTGATCGCCCAGTTCTCCAGCGGCACGTCCGGCTGGAAGACCTGGATCGAGGCCAACCTCGTCAAGGGCGACCATCCGATCTACATCACCCTTTACTTCTTGCTCATTGTTTTCTTCGCGTTCTTCTACGTGGCGATCTCCTTCAACCCCGAGGAAGTCGCGGACAACATGAAGAAGTATGGTGGCTTCATCCCGGGCATCCGGGCTGGCCGACCGACCGCTGAGTACCTGAGCTACGTACTCAACCGGATCACCTGGCCGGGTTCGCTGTATCTGGGTCTTATCGCTCTCGTGCCGACGATGGCGTTGGTTGGTTTCGGGGCAAACCAGAACTTCCCGTTCGGCGGTACCAGCATCCTGATCATCGTGGGTGTGGGACTGGAGACGGTGAAGCAGATCGAGAGCCAGCTCCAGCAGCGCAATTACGAAGGGTTCCTCCGCTGATGCGAATCGTCCTCGTCGGGCCGCCGGGTGCCGGTAAGGGAACGCAGGCCACCCGCCTTGCCGAGACGCTGCACATCCCGCACATCTCCACGGGTGACCTGTTCCGCGCCAACATCAGCCAGCAGACCGAGCTGGGCAAGCTCGCCAAGTCCTACATGGACGACGGCAACCTCGTTCCCGACGAGGTCACCATCGCCATGGCGAAGGACCGGATGGAGCAGCCCGACGCCGAGGGCGGCTTCCTGCTGGACGGCTTCCCGCGCAATGTCTCCCAGGCGGAGGCGCTGGACGAGCTGCTCGAGACCGAGGACATGAAGCTCGACGCGGTGCTCGATCTCGAGGCACCGGAGGAAGAGGTCGTCAAGCGGATCGCCGGACGGCGGGTCTGCCGGAACGACTCGGCGCACGTCTTCCACGTGACGTACAAGCAGCCGGCCAAGGAAGGCGTCTGCGACGTCTGCGGCGGCGAGCTGTACCAGCGGGACGACGACTCCGAGGAGACGGTCCGCAAGCGGCTGGAGGTCTACCACACGCAGACCGAGCCGATCATCGACTACTACAAGGCGCAGGGGCTGGTCGTCACCATCTCCGCGATGGGGGCGGTCGACGAGGTCACCGGGCGGGCGCTGGAGGCGCTCAAGCGCGAGCAGTAGATCTTGTAGATCTTGTTACGTCGGTCGCAGCCGCGGTTCCCGTTCCGGGAGCCGCGGCTGTGCTGTGGGGGACCTCGCGCGGCCCGGCGCGGGCGGGCGGGGGCCCCGTATCGTTGGGGGTGCTGGTTTCTTCCCCTGGTCCAGAAAGGCCGCAGGTTTTCCATGGTGCAGATCAAGAGTCCCGAGCAGATCGCCAAGATGCGCGAGGCGGGGCTGGTCGTCGCCGCCATCCACGCGGCCACGCGGGAGGCCGCCGTGCCCGGCGCCACCACCAAGGACCTGGACCAGGTCGCCCGCAAGGTGCTCGCGGAGCACAATGCCAAGCCGAACTTCCTCGGCTACGGCGGCTTCCCCGCGACGATCTGCACCTCGGCCAACGAGGTCGTGGTGCACGGCATCCCCTCCGACGAGGTGGTGCTCAAGGACGGGGACATCATCTCCATCGACTGCGGCGCGATCATCGACGGCTGGCACGGTGACGCCGCCTACACCGCCTTCGTGGGGTCCGGGCACGCGCCCGAGCTGATCGAGCTGTCCCGGGTGACCGAGGAGTCCATGTGGGCCGGGATCGCCGCCATGAAGCAGGGCAACCGGCTGGTCGACATCTCCCGGGCGGTCGAGACGTACATCCGCCGGCAGCCCAAGCCGGGCGGCGGCCGGTACGGGATCATCGAGGACTACGGCGGCCACGGCATCGGCACCGAGATGCACATGGACCCGCACCTGCTGAACTACGTCGACCGGCGCCGGGGCAAGGGCCCGAAGCTGGTGCCCGGGACCTGCCTGGCCATCGAGCCGATGGTGTCGCTCGGCACCCCGAAGACGCGGGTGCTGGCGGACGAGTGGACCGTGATCACGACGGACGGCACCTGGTCCTCGCACTGGGAGCACTCCGTCGCGCTGACCGAGCAGGGCCCGCTGGTGCTGACCGCCCCCGACGGCGGCAAGGCCAAGCTCGCCGAGCTGGGGATCACCGCCGCGCCGGACCCGCTCGCATAGTGATCTCCAGGTTGGGGCAGACTTCCTCGTTTCGCCTTTCCGGGTGTGCTGACGTAGACTGACTCGTCGGCTCTGGTGCACCCGCATGTCTGCATGCGCATATGTGTAAGTGTGACGAGAGTCGATCAAGGTAGTCGATTCGAAGGGCGAAGCGTGGCCAAGAAGCAGGGTGCCATCGAGATCGAGGGCACTGTCGTCGAGTCTCTGCCGAACGCCATGTTCAAGGTTGAGCTCCAGAACGGCCACCAGGTCCTGGCACACATCAGCGGCAAGATGCGTATGCACTACATCCGCATCCTCCCTGACGACCGGGTCGTGGTGGAGCTGTCTCCGTACGACCTGACGCGTGGCCGGATCGTCTACCGGTACAAGTAGATCTTGCCCACGTCCCGTGCGCGGTTGGCGCGGGGCCGCCGGCAACTGACCCGGAGAACCTCACACCCATGAAGGTCAAGCCGAGCGTCAAGAAGATCTGCGACAAGTGCAGGGTGATCCGCCGTCACGGTCGGGTCATGGTCATCTGCGACAACCCGCGCCACAAGCAGCGCCAGGGCTGACGCAGACCCGTCCCTCCGCGATTCGCAGTACTTCGCGCGACGCGAGCTGAAATGTTCATACGCAGGACCCGGGCGCGACTGCGCCCGACACCCCCGGTTCGGAGGCCGGGGACCCGGTTCGTACCTGGTACGGCGGACGGGGAACCGGTTCTGTGGAAGACCTCCGAAGATCACCAGGAGCCATTGAATGGCACGCGTTTCCGGTGTCGACATCCCGCGCGAAAAGCGCGTGGAGATCGCCCTGACCTACGTGTTCGGCATCGGCCGGACGCTCTCGCAGCAGACGCTCGCGGCCGTCGGCGTGGACCCGAACACCCGTGTTCGCGACCTCTCCGAGGAGCAGCTCGTCGCGATCCGCGAGTACGTCGACAACAACATCAAGACCGAGGGTGACCTCCGTCGCGAGATCCAGGCCGACATCCGCCGCAAGGTCGAGATCGGTACCTACCAGGGTCTGCGTCACCGCCGTGGTCTGCCGGTCCGTGGTCAGCGCACCAGCACGAACGCTCGTACCCGCAAGGGCCCGCGTCGCGCCATCGCCGGCAAGAAGAAGCCGGGCAAGAAGTAGTCCTCAGCGGACAACGCTTCATCAGCGGTCTTCGCTGTAGGACCGACCACCTCCCCGTAGGAGTTATAGATGCCCCCCAAGGGTCGTCAGGGCGCTGCCAAGAAGGTGCGCCGCAAGGAAAAGAAGAACGTCGCTCACGGCCACGCGCACATCAAGAGCACGTTCAACAACACGATCGTGTCCATCACGGACCCGACCGGCAACGTGATCTCCTGGGCCTCCGCCGGCCACGTCGGCTTCAAGGGCTCCCGGAAGTCCACGCCGTTCGCCGCGCAGATGGCCGCCGAGTCGGCTGCCCGTCGCGCGCAGGAGCACGGCATGCGCAAGGTCGACGTGTTCGTGAAGGGCCCGGGCTCGGGTCGCGAGACCGCCATCCGTTCGCTTCAGGCGACCGGTCTTGAGGTCGGCTCCATCCAGGACGTCACGCCCACCCCGCACAACGGCTGCCGGCCGCCGAAGCGCCGTCGCGTCTGACGTTCGTCGCTTCACGGTTCGCGGTTCCGGGCGGTACGGCTCCTTCGGGCCGTGCCGCCCGTACCCTTGCAGTATCAAGTCGGGCATCAAATAGCGGGTGCCCCTGACTGAAGGATTCTCTTCATGCTGATCGCTCAGCGTCCCTCGTTGACCGAAGAGGTCGTCGACGAATTCCGCTCCCGGTTCGTGATCGAGCCGCTGGAGCCGGGCTTCGGCTACACCCTCGGCAACTCCCTGCGCCGTACGCTCCTGTCGTCGATCCCCGGTGCGGCTGTGACCAGCATCCGGATCGACGGTGTCCTGCACGAGTTCACCACCGTGCCGGGCGTCAAGGAGGACGTCACCGACCTGATCCTCAACATCAAGCAGCTGGTCGTCTCCTCGGAGCACGACGAGCCGGTCGTGATGTACCTGCGCAAGCAGGGCCCGGGTCTGGTCACCGCCGCCGACATCGCGCCGCCGGCCGGTGTCGAGGTGCACAACCCCGACCTGGTCCTCGCCACGCTCAACGGCAAGGGCAAGCTGGAGATGGAGCTGACCGTCGAGCGCGGTCGCGGCTACGTCTCCGCCGTGCAGAACAAGCAGGTCGGCCAGGAGATCGGCCGGATCCCGGTCGACTCGATCTACTCGCCGGTGCTGAAGGTCACGTACAAGGTCGAGGCCACCCGTGTCGAGCAGCGCACCGACTTCGACAAGCTGATCGTCGACGTCGAGACCAAGCAGGCGATGCGGCCGCGCGACGCCATGGCGTCGGCCGGCAAGACCCTGGTCGAGCTGTTCGGTCTGGCCCGCGAGCTGAACATCGACGCCGAGGGCATCGACATGGGTCCGTCCCCGACGGACGCCGCGCTCGCCGCCGATCTGGCGCTGCCGATCGAGGAGCTGGAGCTCACCGTTCGGTCGTACAACTGCCTCAAGCGCGAGGGCATCCACTCCGTGGGTGAGCTGGTCGCGCGGTCCGAGGCGGACCTGCTCGACATCCGCAACTTCGGTGCGAAGTCGATCGACGAGGTCAAGGCGAAGCTGGCCGGTATGGGCCTGGCGCTGAAGGACTCGCCTCCCGGGTTCGACCCGACCGCCGCCGCGGACGCCTTCGGCGCCGACGACGACGCGGACGCCGGGTTCGTGGAGACCGAGCAGTACTGATCGGTTCCGTTTTCCGGGGGGCGTCCGCGTCCCCCGGATCTCCGACAGGCGACCGCCTGCTCGGATACTGACTCCGGTACCTGATACGGCCGGGGCAGACACCTAGGAGAAACATCATGCCGAAGCCCACCAAGGGTGCCCGTCTGGGCGGCAGTGCCGCGCACGAGAAGCTGCTGCTCGCGAACCTCGCGAAGGCGCTCTTCGAGCACGGCAAGATCACCACCACCGAGGCGAAGGCCCGCAAGCTGCGGCCGTACGCCGAGCGTCTGGTCACCAAGGCGAAGAAGGGCGACCTTCACAACCGCCGTCAGGTGCTCCAGGTGATCACGGACAAGAGCATCGTCCACACGCTCTTCACCGAGATCGGCCCGCGCTACGAGAACCGGCCGGGCGGCTACACGCGGATCACCAAGATCGGCAACCGCCGTGGTGACAACGCGCCCATGGCCGTCATCGAGCTGGTCGAGGCGCTGACCGTCGCCCAGCAGGCGACCGGTGAGGCCGAGGCCGCGACCGCGCGTGCCGCGAAGGACGCCGAGGCGGCCGAGGCCACCGAGGCGCCCGCCGAGGAGTCGGCCGAGGAGTCGAAGGACGCGTAAGCGTCTGCGGGGTGCTGAGCGGTTGGCGGCTGCGGGTTCGTCGTAGCTGGTCGCGACCACGCGGCGGAGCCGCATATCGATACAGCCCCACGCCCCTGTCGGGGCGCGTTGCGGGTCCGTTCCCTTCCAGGGGCGGGCCCGCTTTCGCGTGGGTGAAAGGAATTGGGTGTGAGTGAGGGCGCAGCCGACGGGTACGTGCGGATCCGGCTCGATCTGTCCTACGACGGGACCGCCTTCTCCGGGTGGGCCAAGCAGGCCGGCGGGCGGCGGACCGTGCAGGGGGAGATCGAGGACGCGCTGCGGACGGTCACCCGGTCGGGGGAGACGACGTACGAGCTGACCGTGGCCGGACGGACCGACGCCGGGGTGCACGCGCGCGGGCAGGTCGCGCATGTGGATCTGCCGGCGGAGGTGTGGGAGACGCACCGGGAGAAGCTGCTGAAGCGGCTGGCCGGGCGGCTGCCGAAGGACGTCCGGGTGTGGGCGCTGACCGAGGCGCCGGACGGGTTCAACGCGCGGTTCGCCGCGCTGTGGCGGCGCTACGTCTACCGGGTCGGTGACCGGCCGGGCGGCGTCGACCCGCTGCTGCGCGGTCATGTGCTGTGGCACGACTGGGAGTTGGACGTCGCCGCGATGGACGCGGCGGCCAAGACCCTGGTCGGCGAGCACGACTTCGCCGCGTACGCCAAGAAGCGCGAGGGCGCGACGACGGTCCGGGAGATCCTCGACTTCGGGGCCCGCCGCACCGCCGACGGGGTCATCGAGATCGAGGTGCGGGCCGACGCCTTCTGCCACAACCAAGTGCGGTCCATGGTCGGCGCGTTGCTGTTCGTGGGGGACGGGCACCGCGGGGTGGAGTGGCCGCGGAAGGTGCTGGACGCGGGGGTGCGGGACAGTGCGGTGCATGTGGTGCGGGCGCATGGGCTGACGTTGGAGGAGGTTGCTTATCCGGCGGACGGGTTGTTGGCGAAGCGGCAGCGGGCGGCGCGGCGGGTGCGGGGGCAGGTGCACTGAAGGGGGGAGCCGTGGCGGCGGATCCCCCTTCAGTCAGGTCAGCCCTTGCGCGTGGGAGCGCGTACGTGCGCGGCGTCCGAACCGCGTCGCTGCCCAGCCGAGCGCGGCGAGCGCCAGGGCCGCTGCGGCGAGCGTGCCGAGGTCCGCGGCGCCGGTCGAGGCCAGGGATCCGGAGCCGCCCGGTGCGGATGTGCCGCCCGAGCCGTCCGAGTCGGTCGGTGCCGTGGATGACGTTTCCGAGGTGCTCGGCGACGGGGAGTCGGCGGCCTGCTTCTCGGTCACCTCAACGGTGAACCGGATCGTGGTACCGCCGGCCGACGCGAGCACGGTGTAGACGCCCGGCGTCTGACCGGCGATCAGTTCGGCGGCCGTGGCCCTGCCGTCGGCGTCGGTGGTCGCCAGCACGGTGCCCGCGCCGTCGGCGAAGACCGGGGCGTCTTCCGCGTCGCCCTCGACGGCGAAGGTCACCTCGGTGTCCACCGCTGGGGCGCCGTCCTTCGTCACCCTGACGGCCAGCGACTCCGCGAAGGCGGTACCGGGTTCGGCCCGCTGCTCGTCGCCGCCGGTGATCGTAAGGGCGTGGCTGGTCCGTCCGACGTGCGCGGTGAAGGCCGTGGAGGCCGCCCCGGACGTGGCCCGCACCGAGAACGCGCCCGCGGCCTCGCCGGTGAGGACGGCGGGGGACGCCGCGCGGCCCTGGTCGTCCGTGTACACCTCGGTGAGACCCTCGTCGTCCCACTTCACTTTGAGTGCCTCGGGATCCTCCAGGGCGAAGGTCACCTTCTGGCCGGCGACCGGCTCGCCGTCCTTGTCGCGGGCCAGCACCACCATCGGATCGGAGAAGAAGAGCGGGAGGACGGTCTGGTCGTCGCCGGACTCCCGGGTCAGCTCGGTGACCAGGGGTATCCCCTTGGGATCCTGCCACTGGAAGACGACGCGACCGTCGCCGCCAGGGCCGTTCGGTCCGCCCTCGGCGACACCGGAGAGCACCGGGTCGTTGAACGGGCTGGACACCCAGAACGGGTCGTCCTTCGCCGGAGGCACGGTGCTGTCGCTGCTCAGCATCCGTACGTCGGTGACGCGCTCCGCCGCAGCGTAACTGGAGCCGCCACCGCCGCTGCCGCCGTGGCCCGCCGCGGTCTTGCCGGCGCCGCTGCCACCACCCGCGTAGCCCGCCCCACCACCGCCACCACCGTCGGTGGAATCCCCGCCCGCACCGCCCTGCGTGGCGTCCGCGCCGGCTTCGCCGCCGGCCCCGCCGGCCGCACCCCCCTGGGCGCCGTGCGCACCCCTGCCACCGAGGGCTTCCTCGATCGCGTCTTGGCCGTCCGGGGCGCCGCCGCCCCCGGCCCGGCCGTGCCCGGTGACGCCGAGACCGCCGCCACCGCCACCGGCGGCGACGACCAGCGCGGAACCGTCGGCGGTGCGGACCGCGGAGCTGGCGCCGCCCTTTTCGCCCCAGGTGCCGGACGGTTGTCCACCGAGCGCGTCGCCGTAGGACTCGCCGTAGTAGTAGCCGCCGACCCTGACGGTGAGCTGCTCACCGGGGGTGACATCGAGCGTGCCCGCCACGTACGCGCCCGCGCCGCCGTTGGCGAAGGGATTGCCGTCACCGCCTTCACCCCAGGCACGGACGTCGAGTTGTTCCACGCCGAGCGGTACGGCGAAGTTCTCGGCGGCGCCGGTGAACGCGAAGACCCGGCAGTGGGTGAATCCTCCGGTCGGGCCGCACCACGTGCTGTCGGCCGCGGTGGCCGGCCAGCCACCCCCCGCGGCCAGGCCCGCCGCCAGCAGCGCGGCCACGCCCACGGCACGTGTCCCGCGGCGCAGTACGGAAGAACGTCTTTTCATGAACCCCTCCTGTGTGTAAAAACAGCCCCCCCCGGGGGCTTGTAACGGCTAAGTGGAGGAGCGATTCCCCAATTTCATTCATCCCCACCCGCCAATGGTCATCCTACTGTCAGGCCAGTTACATTGGGCACTTAAAAATTCCGTCGCTGGAGGGAAGCCATGGCGTGGAAGGTCCGTAAGGAATTCACGATGGACAGACGCTCCGCGTTGCGGGCGATGGGGGCGGGCGGTCTGGCCGTGGCCGGCGGGACGGGTGCGGTGGTCGCCGCGGACGCCGGGCCGACCGAGGGCCTGGGAGCGCCGCCGTACGCTCCGGCCGGACGACGGCCGCGCCACCGTCGGGCGACCTGGAGCCAGCAGTTCCAGCCGGGGCACGGCTGGACGGCGGGCGGCGCGGGCACCGCATCGACGAACCCAGCCGACACCGCCGTCTTCACCCGTGGTGCCGCATCTGTGCGGGTGACCACCGCGGGTACCGGTGTTCAGTCGTACGTCCGCAAGAGCGGTATGAGCGTCATGAATCTCACCGGCAAGATGATCCGGCTCGTCTTCCGGGTCACGGACGTCACCCACCTCAGCAGGATCCAGTTCTACCTCGGCAGTTCCGGGCTGAAGAACGCCTTCAGCTGGCGGGTGCACACGCATGGGACCGGAGCGGCGGCCAACTACGCGCAGTCGGGGGAGTGGGTGACGGTCCATCTCCAGTGGGCCGACGTCAGCGCCGCGTCCGGCGCGTACTCCCTCTCCGCACAGGGTGTCCCGTCCGCGCGGTCGGGGTTCACCGACATGTCGTTCGCGGTCTACGACGATGCGTCGGCGCCGGTGACCTACCATCTGCAAGTAATCGAACTTGTGTCTGATACGGTATCCGTCTTCCCCGCAGGCGTGGTGTCGTTGACCTTCGACGACTCGCACAAGTCCGTCCACGATCTGGCTCGTCCGGTCATGGACCCGTGGGGAATTCCGGGCACGCTCTACAACATCGCCGACGTGATCGGTACTGGTACTTACGTGAACCTCGGGCAGATGCGCTCGCTCCAGGATGCTTCGGGCTGGGAAATGGCCGGGCACTCGTTCGCCGCTGCGACGCACACGGCGAGTTACCCGAAACTAACGGCTCAAGAAGTCGACGCGGATTTCGTAAAACTCCGAGAATGGCTCGTCGGCAACGGTTTCACCAGTGAGCATTTCGCCTATCCGCACGGAGCATTCCAGAAGACCACCGACGGGGTACCCGTCGATCAGCTCGCCGCCCGCCACTTCACCACGGCCCGCTCGATCGTCTCGGAGACCATCGAGAGTTTCGCGCCGGCCATGCCGCACCGGCTCAAGGCGCTGACCGGGGTCACCGACGGAACGGGTATCGGTGGTGCGGCGCTGAGCCGGGTGATCGGTCCAGGTGGTGCGCTCGACCGCTGTGCCCGCAGCGGCTGCTGGCTGATCCTGTGCCTGCACCGGATCGTCGCCGATGCGCCCACCGCGAGCACCGAGATCAGCCAGACCGGTCTGCGCACCCTGGTCACCGAGATCCGCGAGCGCGGTATCGAGGTGCTCACCGTGCAGGAGGCCATGGCTTACCACGCCTGACCGAGGCTAGCGGTTCTCCTCCGGCCAGCCGTTGTCCTGATACTCCGGGTGGTACGGCCGGCCGTCCGGGGTCCAGTGCTGTTGCACCTGCTGGGGGTAGGGCACCTGCGGATGCTGCGGAATGTGCGGGACGTACGGCTGCTGGTCGTGACCCTGGACGTACTGGCCCTGCCAGTGGTCGTACGCCTGGGTGTGCTGCGGGTAGGAGACCTGCTCTTGGACGGGGTACGGCTGCTCGTACCGCGGTGTGCCGTAGACCTGCTGGGGGAGAGGCTGTTGCTGCGGCGCGCCGTTCCACGCCACCTGCTGCTGGGGCACGTTGCGGCCCATGTCGTGCAACTCGCCCTGGGTGTGGGCGGGGTGCACCTGTGTCACGGTGGTCGGGTCGGGGCGTGCGGCGTGCGGCGTCGTACGGGCCAGGGCGATGCCCTCCAGGCGCATCATCTCGATGGTCGAGGAGACCTGCTGGGAGGAGTACTCGTCCTCCTCCTCGTAGACCGCGGAGACGTCCTGCTCGTGGTCGCCGGCGACAGACACCTCCACGCCGCCCTGACGGGTGCCCCAGCTCCCCTTGTGCAGGGTGAGCAGTGCGTAGAAACGCAGCGGGGTCAGCAGGACCAACTGGATGACGCCGTACAGCGGAGCCAGCAGGAACATCCCGAACCGCTTGATGAGGCCCATGCCGCGGCGTGGGAAGTCGAGGTAACGGACGTTGCGCAGGTACCCCATGAGCACCATGAAGACCAGATAGTCGCCGAGGTGGTTGACGAATCGTTCCGGCTGCATGACCGGCAGGATGACCATGGAGTAGAACATCGCCGAGCCGAAGACCAGCCACAGCGCGAGTTCCATGCAGGTCAGCCAGAAGGCGGGCCGGTACTTCTTCTGGTGGGTGAAGGCCCACAGGGACTCGCGGAAGAAGGACTTGTTCCAGCGCACCTGCTGGCGCAGGAAGTGCGGCAGCTTCTCGGGGACGGCGGTGTAACCGACGGCCGTCTCCTGGAAGACGACCTGCCCCTCCATCAGGCAGTAGTTCGTCATACGCCGGTCGTCGCCGAAGACGGCCGGCTTGCCGAGGAACTGCTGGTTGAGGAAGTCCGGCAGGTACTTGCGCACCAGGGTGCCGCGGTACACGGAGAGCGCGCCGCAGCAGCACAGGACGGACTTCAGCCGGGAGTACGCGGCCCGCTCGAACAGGAACGAGTTACCGTACCGCAGGTCCTGGAGGCGGGTGAAGATGTTGCTGTCGTGGTTGAGCGCGAGGACCATGCCGGTGGAGGCCATGATCTTCGGGTTGGCCATGGGCAGCAGCAGCTCACGGACCGTGTCCCGGGACAGGATCGTGTCCGAGTCCACGCACAGGAACAGGTCGGAGTAGGGCGCTGCCTGGAAGCCGAGGGCGAGTGCCTCTCGCTTGCCCTTGTTCTCGGGCTGGACGCTGACCGTGTACTTCACGCCGCGCGCCTCGAACTCACGACGCAGCTTCTTGGCGGCCTTGATGCCCGAGGAATCGGCGCTCGCGTCGTCGATGATGTGGATCTCGTTGGGGAGCCGGCTCTGCGCGAGCAGGCTGCGCATGCCCTGCTCGAACATCACCGGGTCCTCGTTGTAGATCGGGATGACCGCGGTGACCCAGGAGTTGTCCAGGAGCAGCAACTCCTCGCGGTCCGCTTTCGCGGGCCGGTAGAAGAGCGCCCCGAACATCTTCAGGGCGAGCAGGGCCAGCGCCCCGAACGAGTACAGATGGAGGGATTCGGGGTCGAGCTTGGTGACGATGACGGCGGCGATGGCGAGGAAGACGAAGTACGAGACCTTCAGATGCCGTCGTCGCCGGTGCCGGCGGCGGCCGTCGGAGTCGACGGCGCCCGGTATGTAGGTTTCCGAAGTGTCGGAGGTGTCGGTCACAGCTTGACCACCTGAGGATGGTCGGCCGATTTGCCGCGTGTGTCGAAGAGCAGGCGGGCCTGGTCGGCCAGCTCGGCCAGGTTCAGCTCGCTGTGCTGCTGGAGAAGGATGGTCAGGTCGGCCTCGGCGGCGCCGGCGAGGTAGTCCTCGACCCGGGGCACGGGGGTGCCCTCGACGGTCCAGTCCGCGACGCGGGAGTCGTAGTAGGCCAGCTCGGCGCCGCGGGCGAGCAGCAGCTCGGCCACGTCCACCGCTGGGCTCTCCCGCTGGTCGGAGATGTCCGGCTTGTAGGTGACGCCGAGCAGGAGGACGCGTGAGCCGCGGATCGGTCTGCCCTGCTGGTTGAGCAGGTCGGCGGCGCGCGAGACGACGTGGGCGGGCATGCGCTGGTTGATCTCCTGGGCCAGCTCCACGAAGCGGAACGGTATGCCGAGCGAACGTACTTTGTAGGAAAGGTAGTTCGGGTCGATCGGGATGCAGTGACCGCCGACGCCGGGCCCCGGATAGAAGGGGGCGAAGCCGAAGGGCTTGCTGGAGGCGCAGCCGATGGCGTCCCAGAGGTCGACGCCGATCTCACGGCAGAACATCGCCATCTCGTTGACGAGGGCGATGTTGACGTGCCGGTAGGTGTTCTCCAGCAGCTTGGCCATCTCGGCCTCACGGGTCCCCTTGGCCTCCACCACACTGCCCACGAACCGCTCGTACAGCGCGCGGGCCGCCTTGGTGCAGTCCGGGGTGGTGCCGCCGACGACCTTGGGCGTGTTCTCCAGGCCGTAGGTCGGGTTCCCCGGGTCGATGCGCTCGGGGGAGAAGGCGAGGTAGAAGTCGATGCCCGCCTTCAGGCCGCCCGCCTCCAGGCGAGGGCGGACGATCTCGTCGGTGGTGCCCGGGTACGTGGTGGACTCCAGGACCACGAGGGTGCCCGGTCTGAGGTGGGCTGCGATGTCCGCGACCGCGGAGTCCACCGCGCCCAGGTTGGGCGCGCCGTGCTCGGTCAGCGGTGTGGGGACACAGATCACGACGGCCGCCGCGTCCGCGATGATCTCGGGTGCGGACACCGCCCGGAAACCCTGATCGAGCATGGTGCGCAGATCGGTGTCACTGATGTCGTCGATGTGTGAAGTCCCCGACGACAGTCCCCGCACCACCGTCGGGCTGCGGTCGAGGCCCACGACCTTCAGACCGGAAGCGCTTGCTGCCCGGGCAAGCGGCAGCCCTACGTAGCCGAGCCCGATGATCACGAGATCGACCGACGAGTTTCGGTTCACGGTGATACGTCCCCACCCCGGCGCCACCCAAGCCCCCCGGCCTCGGCGCACAGTCAGCCATCGAATAAAGGAGCGAGAAGAGTAACAAGATCCACACAAGTGTTCACATGGCTCGCACAGTTGTGATTGTCACGTTAAAACTCGTACAACCCTTCTACGTGATCGAGAGTCGGCCCCTTTGTCTTGCCGATCCATCCGACGGGCGCACCACTCGCGCCTCTGAAGGAGTCCCTCCGTGGCGTCCCGCCGTCAGCCTCGCCGTCGTAGCGGCGTGGCCCGCATGTTCAAGGTCCTGCTCGTGGTGGCCGTTCTCGCCGGCGGTGTGCTGGCCGCGAAGCCGGTGTGGAACCACTTCAACCCGGAGGACCCAGAGCTGACCGTCCGCTACCGGACGGCGACCAAGGCGGAGGCCGACGCCGTCCGGCCATGGCTGGAGGTGTTCAACACCTCCGAGAAGACCGTGCCCCTGAGCGATGTCGCCTTGCGGTACTACTTCACCGCCGAGGACGACGCGGCGTACGGCTTCAATTGTGTGGAAGCGGTGGTGGGCTGCTCGAACCTGACGGGCACCGTGGTCACCATGGACACCCCCCACGAGGGCGCCGATCACTACCTGGAGCTCGGGTTCAGTGCCAAGGCGGGCGCGCTGAAGCCCGGCGCGAACAGCCGCGGACTGGAGATCCAGCTCTACCGGACCGACCGCAAGCCGGTGCAGCAGGACGGCGACTGGTCCTACGACGCCTCGAAGCGGACCTACCAGAACTCCGATCGGGTCCCGGCCTACAAGCGTGGTGCCCTGGTGTGGGGCGAGGAGCCCGGTGGTGACGGCGCCGGGACCACGACCTCACCGAAGCCGGGCGTCAAGACTGCTCCCGTACTGCCCGAGGGCGCCTTCTTCGACGACTTCAACTACCTGGGCCCGAAGGACACGGCGCTGTTCAAGCACGGCTGGCTGGTGCGGACCAGTGAGGGCGGGCCCGGCATCGACGACACGTGGACCAGCAAGGGCGTCTCCTTCCCCAGTGATGACGAGCCGTCAGGCGGGCAGGTGCTCAACCTGCGCACCGTCACCGACGGCACGACGGCCGGCACCCAGCAGGCCGCCGTCGGTACGAAGGAGGCGAAGTTCCGTATCGGCACCTACGCGGCGCGCGTCCACTTCACCGATGAGCCGACCGCCGGCGAGAACGGCGACCATGTCAATCAGACCTTCTTCACCATCGGAGGCTCCGGCAACAAATACGCCGAACTCGATTACGAGTACATGCCGAACGGCGGCTGGGGTGCGTCCGGGCCCAAGCTGGACACCACCACCTGGCGGAACGCCGACAAGGGTGACCGGGTCACTCGCAAGACCGAGAAAAGCCTGGCCGGCTGGCACACCCTGATGATCGTGGTCGAGAAGGACGCCGTCACCTACAGCATCGACGGCGAGACCCTCTACCGCAGCGGCGCGGCGTACGCCCCGCGGGCCGACATGGCCGTCAACTTCAACACCTGGTTCGTCGACCTGCCGTTCACCGGTGACCGCGCCTGGGACATGAAGGTCGACTGGATGTACCACCGAACCGGCCAGGCCCTCACGGCGAAGCAGGCCGAGCAGGCGGCCGAGGAGTTCCGAGACGGCGGCGTGGGCTGGTTCGACACGATGCCGTCGGCCTCCTGAGGGGCTACTGGGCCGCCGCCGAAGCCTGTGCCTCCCCCCGTCGGTGGATCTGGCGGAAGGTGAACTTGCCCAGGTCGTCGCCGATTTGGAAGGCCGCCGTGTCCTTTTCCGTGACGTCCTTGCCGTCGGTGTGCCCGGCGATGGTGAAGTAGACGTAGCGGCCGTAGGAGTTGGTGGTGGTGCGGCAGACCTCGCCGGTGCAGAAGGAGTCGACGCCGCCGCCGGAGAGCGGCTTGACGATGCTCTTCGTGTCGGCGCCGGACTTGGCCCCGGTCGCCTTCGCCGCGGTGTCGAAGACGGCCACGCCGACCGTGACCGCGATGTCGTCCTTGGTGTAGGTGACCCGCATCAGCCGGGTGCAGTCGTTGGCCTCGAGGACCTTCGGCAGGGTCTGCTGGGCGGCCGAGGAGCAGGTGCGGGTGTCGGCCGTGGGGCCCTTCTTGTAGACCGTCTCGCCCATGGTCAGCTGGGTGCCGGGGAACAGGGTCTCCGGGCCGAGCGCGGCGGTGTCCTTCTTCGCGCTGGAGATGAAGTCCTTCGGGTCCAGCGGGGGCGGCGCGCTGGTCGGGGCGAACGACGGCGCCGCGGCCGACGCGCTCGGCAGCTCGGCCGCGCTCGGCAGCTGGGACGACGGCGAGTCGGACGCCTGGCCCGAGCCGTCCGCCGAGACCACGGCCACCGCCACGGCGGCCGCCACCGCCACGGTGGCCAGCGCCCCGCCGCCGACGAACAGCAGCCGGCGGCGCTTGGCGCGCGCCTCGGACGCCTCGGCGAGCGCCGCCCAGTCCGGGGTGTCGCCACCGCCGCCGCTCCAAGGCTGCTGCTGCTGTTGGGAATTCGGTGTCCAGGGATCCCACTGGGAGTCGGGTCCCCCCTGCCCAAAGCTCATGAGGCGCATCTTAGACGGGACGGGTGGCGTGCTGGTCCGTGTCCACAGGGAGCGCAGCGCCTAGCGTTCCGTCCATGTGGACGGGCAATACGGGTAAAGGTGACATCTCCGGGTGGTTGGGGCGGCCCGCGGGGCGGGTGGCGTGGGTGGTGCTCGCGGCGGTGCTGGGGGCACTCGCGGCGCATACCGCCCGCGTGACCTCGGACGGCGGGATGGACAACGCGATCGTGGTGCGGGCGGCGCGGTCCTGGCTGGCCGGCGGCGACCCCTATGACGATCCCCACTTCCTCTATTTTCCGAGCGCGGTGCTGGCCGCCGTACCGCAGGCGCTGCTGCCGCAGGCGGTGCTGCGGGTGGTGGTGCCGGTGGTGGTGGCCGGGCTGCTGGCGGCGGGGTGGGGGTGTGCGCTGCGGTTGCACGGAGTGGCGCGGGGCAGCCGCCTCGGCGTGCTGGGGCTGACCGGGCTGGCGGCCTGCTTCGCGCCGTTCGGGCACCTGGTGCGGCTGGGGAACTGGACGGTCACGGCGGCCGTCGCGCTGCCGCTGTGCCTGCTGCTCGCCTACCGGGGGCGGTGGATCGCGGCCGGGGTGGTGGTCGGGGTCGCGGTGGCGCTGAAGCCGCTGCTCGCGCCAGTCGTCCTGCTCTTCGTACTGGCCGGGCGGTGGCGGGCGCTGGCGGCGGCCGTCCTGGTACCGGCCCTCGCCTCCGGGGCGGCGGCGCTGCTGCTGCCGGACCCGGCCGGGTTCTTCACCCGCACCCTCCCCTTCCTGCTGCGCGGCGACGACGGTTTCGTGCGGCTGTACGAGGCGTCCCCGGCGGCCGTGCTGCCCCGGCTCGGCGTGCCGGTGCCGCTCGCCGAAGGGCTCGCCCTGCTCGCGGCGGGCGCCGGGGTGCTGTGCGCCCGGCTGCGCTGGCGGCGGGCCGATCCCGGGCCGCTGCGGTACGCCGAGACCGCGGCCGGCCTGATGCTCTCCGCGTTCCTGGTCTCCCGGCCCTCCTACGACCACTATCTGCTGGTCGTCGTGCCGCTGCTGCTGGCCGGCCTGCCGGACCCGGACTCGGTGGCCCGGCGGCCGGGGTGCTGGGTGGCGCTGGTGCCGCAGCTGCCCGGGGTGACCTGGCCCTGGCTGGAGGCGGCGGAGCGGCGGGCCTTCAAGGACGCCTTCACGCTGGGTGTGCTGGCGGTGACGGTGGCGGCGGGGGCCGTGGGGCGCCGGGGACGGCGGGCTCCGGGCGGCAGCGGTGACCGGTCACGTACGCTGGAGGTGGACAGCGGGTCCGGGTGAGCCCTCGTTTTGACCCTTCTGGGGCACCCCGGTATCCTGCTTGTTCGTTGTGTATTGGCTTGCTCATTCTCACGGGACGGGCCCTTACACCGGTCCACCGGGCCGATGACCAGCGACCCACGTACGCGGTATGCGTCGCCGCAGTGCGGTCCAGGCTGTCGTGATCGTTTCGGTGACCAGTTATGGACCATTCACTCGAAGCGAAGGCTACGAACCGTGCGTACGTACAGCCCCAAGCCCGGCGATGTGACGCGCCAGTGGCACGTCATCGACGCTCAGGACGTCGTCCTGGGCCGTCTGGCCTCCACCACGGCCTCCATCCTGCGTGGCAAGCACAAGCCGATCTACGCGCCCCACGTCGACACCGGTGACTTCGTCATCATCATCAACGCCGACAAGGTGCACCTCTCCGGCAACAAGCGGACCCAGAAGATGGCCTACCGCCACTCGGGCTACCCGGGCGGTCTGCGCTCCGTCCGCTACGACGAGCTGCTGGACAAGAACCCGGAGAAGGCCATCGAGAAGGCCGTCAAGGGCATGCTCCCCAAGAACACGCTGGGCCGTCAGATGCTCTCGAAGCTGAAGGTCTACAAGGGTGACCAGCACCCGCACGGCGCGCAGCAGCCGCAGCCGTTCGAGATCACCCAGGTCGCGCAGTAAGTCCGGCCACCCCCTTAAAGCTGAAGAGAATCTGAGGAGAATCGTGGCTGAGACCACTGCCGAGCAGCCGCTCGAAGAGACCGAGCTCGTCGACATCGAGAGCTACACCACCGAGTCCGAGGTGCCCGTCGAGGGCGAGTACACCACGGAGTCGATGGCCTCCCGCTTCGGCGAGCCGCAGCCGGCCGCCGGCCTGGGCCGCCGCAAGAACGCCATCGCCCGCGTCCGGATCGTCCCGGGCAGCGGCAAGTGGAAGATCAACGGCCGCACCCTCGAGGACTACTTCCCGAACAAGGTGCACCAGCAGGAAGTCAACGAGCCCTTCAAGGTGCTCGAGCTGGACGACCGCTACGACGTCATCGCCCGGATCTCCGGCGGCGGCGTCTCCGGCCAGGCCGGTGCCCTGCGCCTCGGTGTCGCGCGTGCCCTGAACGAGGCCGACGTCGACAACAACCGCGGCGCCCTCAAGAAGGCCGGCTTCCTGCGCCGCGACGACCGCGCGGTCGAGCGGAAGAAGGCCGGTCTGAAGAAGGCCCGCAAGGCTCCGCAGTACAGCAAGCGCTAAGCCCCACGCGCCCCGCGCGTACTCCGAACGCCCCGGCGGCACGCCCTTTGTGCCGCCGGGGCGTTCGTTTATCCACAGGCGGGGGCGTATAACGGCACAAGACGCTCAAAGGCTTATGTGATCGGATGTCGGTTCGGATGTCAGTGCGGTGTGCATCTGACGATTCCTCAGGAGGACAAGTGGGACGACTCTTCGGCACGGACGGCGTGCGCGGTGTCGCCAACGCGGATCTGACGGCTGAGCTGGCGCTCGGCCTCTCCGTCGCCGCGGCGCACGTACTGGCCGAGGTGGGCACCTTCGAGGGGCACCGGCCGACCGCCGTGGTCGGACGTGATCCGCGGGCGTCCGGGGAGTTCCTGGAGGCCGCCGTCGTCGCCGGGCTGGCCAGCGCCGGCGTGGACGTGCTGCGGGTCGGTGTGCTGCCGACGCCCGCGGTCGCCCATCTCACCGGCGCGCTCGGCGCCGACCTGGGCGTGATGCTCTCCGCGAGCCACAACGCCATGCCGGACAACGGGGTCAAGTTCTTCGCCCGCGGCGGTCACAAACTCGCCGACGAGCTGGAGGACCGCATCGAGGCCGTCTACGCCGAGCATCGCACCGGGGCGCCCTGGGACCGGCCGACCGGGGGCGGCGTCGGGCGGGTGCGGGAGTACAAGGAAGGGCTCGACCAGTACGTCGCCCACCTCGTCGGCGTGCTGCCGAACCGGCTGGACGGGCTGAAGATCGTCCTGGACGAGGCGCACGGCGCGGCCTGGCGGGTCTCGCCGGAGGCGTTCGCACGGGCCGGCGCCGAGATCGTCACCATCGGCGCCGAACCGGACGGCCTCAACATCAACGACGGCTGCGGCTCCACCCACCTGGAGAAGCTGACCGCCGCCGTCGTCGAGCACGGCGCCGACCTCGGCATCGCGCACGACGGCGACGCCGACCGGTGCCTGGCCGTGGACCACACCGGCGCGGAGGTGGACGGCGACCAGATCCTCGCCGTGCTGGCCTTGGCGATGCGGGAGCGGGGCGCGCTGCGCTCGGACACGGTGGTCGCCACCGTCATGTCCAACCTCGGCTTCAAGCTGGCCATGGAGCGCGAGGGCATCCAGTTCGTGCAGACCGGGGTCGGCGACCGGTACGTGCTGGAGGAGATGAAGCAGCACGGGTACGCGCTGGGCGGCGAGCAGTCCGGCCACGTCATCGTGCTGGACCACGCCACCACCGGCGACGGCACGCTGACCGGGCTGCTGCTGGCGGCGCGGGTCGCGCAGTCCGGCCGTACGCTGCGGGACCTGGCGTCGGTCATGGAGCGGCTGCCGCAGGTACTGGTCAATGTGCCGGACGTGGACAAGTCGCGGGTGCGGACGTCGGCGGAGCTGGCGACGGCGGTCGGCGAGGCGGAGCGGGAGCTGGGGGCCACCGGGCGGGTGCTGTTGCGTCCCTCCGGTACGGAGCCGCTGGTGCGGGTCATGGTCGAGGCGGCGGACATCGAGCAGGCTCGGGCGGTGGCGGGGCGGTTGGCTGATTCGGTGAAGTCGGCGCTGGGGTAGTTTCCGTCGCCGGGTCGCGGAGGGGTGATGCGGTGCGTTGCGGGCTGCTGGTTCGTCGTGGCTTGTCGCGCCCACGCGGCGGAGCCGCAGATCGATACAGCCCCGCGCCCCTAAAGGCGCTTTTCCGACCGGCGTTTTTTCATTGCCGCCCACAGGGTTTTCTGGAGCAGCAGGGTCAGGGTGCCGGCCACGATGATGCCCAGCAGGTTCAGCAGGAGCTGTTCGGTCGAGCGCCAGCCCTGGTGGGTGTCGCCGTAGATCAGGGCCACGGCCGCGTTGGCGGCGGCCGGGACCGTGGTGACCGAGATGGCGACGCCGACCAGGGCGCCGGACTTCGCCGAGGTCAGGGAGAGCATCCCGGCGGCGCCGGCCAGCACCGCCACCACGAACGAGAACCAGTCGGGGGCGTAGACGAAGCCGGTGTTCGGGCGCTCGCCCTCCAGCTTGGCCTCGGTGAACAGGCCGACGGAGTCCATGAAGACGCTGAACGCGGCGGTCACCGCCATGGCGACGGCGAAGCCCGCCAGCAGGGCGATCGCCGAGCGCAGCGCGAGGCGCGGGGCACGCTGGACGGCGGCGGTGCAGATGCCGGCCAGCGGGCCGAACTCCGGGCCGACCGCCATCGCGCCGACGATCAGGATCGCGTTGTCCAGCACCACACCGCAGGCCGCGATCATCGTGGCCAGCGTGATGAAGGCGACGTAGGTGACGGAGAGGGTCGACTCCTCGTGGGTGGCCTCCTGGAGCTGCTCCCACAGCACCGCGTCCGCGCCCTCGCCCGGTGCCTCCTCCTCGGCCCGGTCGGCGTACTCGGACAGTGACAGGTCGATGTCCTCGGCGGTGATGGCGCCGTGCCGTTGCAGGCCGAGTCCGCGCAGCCCGTTGATGAGGTCGTCGCCCGCCTCGCGCGCCACGTCGCACATCACCACGTCACCGGCCGGGGAGCGGGCCGCGCCGGGCAGCACGACCAGGTGGGCGGTGCCGACGGTGGTGTCCAGGAGACGGACCACCTCGTCGGTCTGTTCCGGCGGGGTGATCAGGCGCAGATGCAGCATGCGCCTATTCAACCGTCAGGCGGCCCGCCGCGGGGTCACAGTTTGCGCAGGTGCAGGCGCTGCACCTTGTGGTCCGGGCCCTTGCGCAGGATCAGGGTGGCACGGCCCCGGGTGGGGGCGACGTTCTCGATCAGGTTCGGCTTGTTGATGGTGCGCCAGGTGGTGCGGGCGTAGTCGAGCGCCTCCTCCTCGGAGACCTGGGTGTACTTGCGGAAGTAGGAGGACGGGTTCTGGAAGGCGGTCGCGCGCAGCTTCTTGAACCGGTTCAGGTACCAGCTCTCGATGTCCTCGGGGCGGGCGTCCACGTACACGCTGAAGTCGAAGTAGTCGGCGAGGCCGACCCGGGTGCGGCCGTCCTTGCCGGGCAGGGCGGGCTGCAGGACGTTGAGGCCCTCGACGATCAGGATGTCCGGGCGGCGCACGGTCAGCTTCTCGCCGGGGACGATGTCGTAGATCAGGTGCGAGTAGACGGGCGCCGTGACCTCCGCCTTGCCCGCCTTGATGTCGGCGACGAAGCGGGTGAGGGCGCGGCGGTCGTAGGACTCCGGGAAGCCCTTACGGGCCATCATGCCGCGCGCCTCCAACTCCCGGGTGGGCAGCAGGAAGCCGTCCGTCGTCACCAGCTCGACGTGCGGGTGCTCGGGCCAGCGGGACAGCAGGGCCTGGAGGAGCCGGGCGACGGTGGACTTGCCGACCGCGACCGACCCGGCGACGCCTATCACGAACGGGGTGCCGGACTGGGAGCCCTGCTCGCCGAGGAAGGTGTTGAGCGCGGAGCGCAGGCCGTCGGTGGCGCCGACGTAGAGGTTGAGCAGGCGGGAGAGCGGGAGGTAGATGTCCCGGACCTCGTCGAGGTCGATGACGTCGCCGAGGCCGCGCAGCTTCTCCACCTCCTCGGCGGTGAGCGGCAGCGGCGTCTTCTCGCGCAGCGCGCTCCACTCGGCGCGGGTGAGGTCGACGTAGGGAGTCGCCTCCGGCCGGTGCCGGTGGGCGCTCCGGGAGGTCGATGGAGCCGTCGATGAGGCCGCGGTGGAGGCCGCGGTGGAGGCCGTCGGGGGGACCGGAGAGATCACAGTCCATTGTTAACGGAGTTTGAACAGAGTGCGGGGTGGAGTGGGTCACGTCGCCCGGCCGGGTTCCGCGGGGGTGGGAATTTCCGATATCGGGCACGATCCGGCAGGTTCTTGATCGGGACTGACCGTAGTCTGCCGTTCATGTGCGGAATCGTGGGATATGTGGGCTCGCAGTCGGCGCTCGACGTGGTCATGGCCGGGCTGAAGCGACTGGAGTACCGGGGATACGACTCGGCGGGCGTCGCCGTGCTCGCGGACGGCGGGCTGGCCCCCGCCAAGCGGGCCGGCAAGCTCGTCAACCTGGAGAAGGAGCTGGCCGAGCGGCCGCTGCCGGCCGGGACCACCGGCATCGGCCACACCCGGTGGGCCACGCACGGCGGCCCCACCGACGCCAACGCCCATCCGCACCTCGACAACGCGGGCCGGGTCGCCGTGGTGCACAACGGCATCATCGAGAACTTCGCCGCGCTGCGCGCGGAGCTGGCCGGGCGCGGGCACGACCTCGGCTCCGAGACCGACACCGAGGTGGTCGCCCACCTGCTCGCCGAGGAGTACTCGGCCTGCGCCGACCTGGCGGCGGCCATGCGGCTGGTGTGCCGGCGCCTGGAGGGGGCGTTCACGCTGGTCGCGGTGCACGCGGACGAGCCGGACGTGGTGGTCGGCGCCCGCCGCAACTCGCCGCTGGTGGTGGGGGTCGGGGAGGGCGAGTCCTTCCTCGCCTCCGACGTGGCGGCGTTCATCGCGCACACCCGCCAGGCCCTGGAACTCGGCCAGGACCAGGTGGTCGAGCTGCGCCGGGACGGGGTCACGGTGACCGGCTTCGACGGCTCCCCCGCCGACGTACGGGCCTACCACGTCGACTGGGACGCCTCCGCCGCCGAGAAGGGCGGGCACGCCTCCTTCATGCTCAAGGAGATCGCCGAGCAGCCGAAGGCGGTCGCGGACACGCTGCTGGGCCGGATCGACGCGGAGGGGTCACTGACCCTGGACGAGGTGCGGATCCCGGCGCACGAGCTGCGCGAGACCGACAAGGTGGTGATCGTGGCGTGCGGTACGGCGTTCCACGCCGGGCTGATCGCCAAGTACGCCATCGAGCACTGGACGCGGATTCCGTGCGAGGTGGAGCTGGCGAGCGAGTTCCGCTACCGCGATCCGATCCTCGACCAGCGGTCGCTGGTGATCGCCATTTCCCAGTCCGGCGAGACCATGGACACGCTGATGGCGCTGCGGCACGCCCGTGAGCAGGGCTCGAAGGTGCTCGCCATCTGCAACACCAACGGCTCCACCATCCCGCGCGAGTCCGACGCGGTGCTGTACACGCACGCCGGGCCGGAGGTGGCGGTGGCCTCGACCAAGGCGTTCCTGACGCAGCTGGTGGCCTGCTACCTGGTCGCGCTGTACCTGGGGCAGGTGCGCGGCACCAAGTGGGGCGACGAGATCCGCGCGGTGATCCGGGACCTGGCGGGCATCGGGGAAGCGGTGGAGAGGGTCCTTGGAACCATGGAGCCGGTACGGGAGCTGGCGCGGTCCCTCGCCGCGAAGGACACGGTGCTGTTCCTGGGCCGGCACGTGGGCTATCCGGTCGCCCTGGAAGGCGCCCTCAAGCTCAAGGAACTCGCCTACATGCACGCCGAGGGCTTCGCGGCGGGGGAGCTGAAGCACGGGCCGATCGCGCTGATCGAGGCGGACGTGCCGGTGGTCGTGGTGGTCCCGTCCCCGCGC
This sequence comes from Streptomyces sp. JW3, assembly GCF_052216785.1. Taxonomy (NCBI): domain Bacteria; kingdom Bacillati; phylum Actinomycetota; class Actinomycetes; order Kitasatosporales; family Streptomycetaceae; genus Streptomyces; species Streptomyces sp. JW3. Next base: position 63,770 of record NZ_JBQOUX010000001.1, read on the forward strand.
GGGCGGTCCGTCCTGCACGACAAGATCGTCTCCAACATCCAGGAGATCCGCGCCCGGGGCGCCCGCACCATCGTCATCGCGGAGGAGGGCGACGAGGCGGTGACGCCGTACGCCGACCATCTGGTCCGGGTGCCGGTGACCCCGACGCTGCTGCAGCCGATGGTGGCGACGGTGCCGTTGCAGGTCTTCGCCTGCGAGCTGGCGACGGCACGGGGGAACGAGGTGGATCAGCCGCGGAACCTGGCGAAGTCGGTGACGGTGGAGTGAGCGCGCAGGGCTGCGAGGAAGGGGGTGAAGGCGGGGGCGGGGAAGGTGAGGGTGGCGGACGCCGGGGTCTTGGAGTCGCGGATGGCGATGTGGGTGGGGGAGTGGGCTATCTCCACGCAGGAGCTGCCGTCACCGGCACTGGAGTAAGAGGACTTGCGCCAGTTGTCGAGGGCGATCACGAGGTGCTCACACTTCCTTGCACAGGCGGTGGATGAAATCACGCGAGCGCGTGGGGTCGAGCGACGCGGTCTTCAGTTTACGGAGGAGTGTTCGAAGAACGCTGAGCTGTGCCTCGGAATCGAGGAAGGCGGCGGTGTGAGGCGCATCGCGGACGGCTGTGTCCAGCCGAGGCACGGCACCGCCCGCCAGCATCACGGGCGTCCAGGACCCGCCGAAGCCCTCCAGATCGAAGGGAATGACCCGCACGGTGGTGTGTTCGGCCTCGGAGCGTTCAAGGAGGTCGGCGAGTTGGGCTCGCAGCGTGGCACGGTCGCCGACCCGGATGCGGAGCGCCGCTTCGTGGATGATCGCTTCGTACGGCGTGGGTTCATCGCCGTCAAGGATCACCTTGCGCTGCATCCTGTGCCGGACGCGCAGCTCCAACTCGTCGTCGGGGAGTTCTGGGATGTTGTCGCTGTAGATGGAGCGGGCGTAGTGCTCCGTCTGGAGGGGGCCGGGGATGTACAGGAACTGGACGTCTCGTACGAACCTGGCGTGGTGTTCCAGCTCCGCGAGGTCGAGGAACGGGGTGGGGAGCAGCCCGCGGTACTCCTCCCACCAACCGCGCGTCCGGTCGGTCGCCATGGCGACCAAGGCGTCGATGAGCGCCTGGTCTGTGCAGGAGTAGTGGCCGGCGAGGCGGCGCAGGCGCTTTTCGCTGACCCCGGCCAGGCCCATCTCGATCTGGCTGATCTGTGCGGAACTCACTCCCAGTAGCGCCGCCGCCTCGCGGGTTGCGAGACCAGCGGCATCGCGGAGTCTGCGCAGTTCGACCGCCAGGCGCAGCTGACGTGCTGTTGGTTCGCGCCGCAACGCCATCGTTGCTCCTTTCAACGCGCCAGTGGGCGCGACTCGTTCGGAGTCAGATTACGCGAGCAGCTTGCGATACCTAATCGGTTAGACCTAGCTTCGGTGATGCGCCGCACACGCTGCGGAATGCCGGGGCGCCGGAAGCGCACCGCTCCGCCCTGCCGTGGCGGACGTGGCAATGACACCGGTCGCCGCCCACAGTCACCCTTCACCGAACGGAAGTCGCCGCATGCCCGAAACCGACCCGTGGGAGTACTCCCTCCACATCCCCAACGACGTCCGCGCCGTCACCGTATGCCGGCGCACCCTCCGGCTGATCCTCACGATGCACGGACTGATCCGCCTGGTCGACGTGGCGGAATTGCTCGCCACGGAGCTGGTATCGAACGCCGTACGGCACACCGAGGGGCCGGCCGCCCTGCGGGTGCGCTGGTCCGGGAACGGCGTCCTGCGGATCGGCGCCTGGGACGCGGACCCGTCACCGCCGGAGCCGCCGCTTCCCGCCGACCGGGGGCTGGACGCCGAGGATGGGCGGGGACTGGAACTCGTGCGGGCCTGTGCCGATCTCTGGGGCTGGCATCCGCTGGTCCGGGAGGGCGATAACGGCAAGTGTGTGTGGTGCGAATTGCGGGCGGCGTGAACGTTTTTTCGTTACTCGAAAGAGTGAACGTCATCCATGTGGCGTAATTTTGATCCCCTTCGCGGAATAGGTTGCGCACATGGTCACATCGACTCACGAGACCTCGCACCGGATTTTCCAGGACCATCCGGAGGTACTCGCACCGATTTTCGAGGCGTTGGGTATGCGTCCGCCCGCGAAAGCGAGCATCGAGCTTCTGACGCCAGACGCCACGGAGTTGAAGCCGCTGGAGCGCCGGGTGGACACGGTGCTCAGGGTCGAGCCGTCGGAGGGGGACGCCTTTCTCCTCGCCGTCGAGGCTCAGACCCGTAAAGCTCCGGACAAGGGCACCAACTGGGCGTACTACGTCGCGTACTTGCGGGCCAAGTTCGGTCTGCCGGTGCTGCTCGTCGCCGTCTGCCGCAGCAGGGCCACGGCGAACTGGGCGGCGGGGCCGTTCGAATGCCGGGTCGGACCCTGGAACTCGCAAGTCACCTACCCGTTCGTGCTCGGTCCGGACAGCGTGCCGGAGATCACCGACGAGTCGGCGGTGGCACAGCAGCCGGCGCTGGCGACGTTCTCCGCGATCGTGCACAGCGAAAGCCCCGGCGTCGGCGCCATACTGGAGCTGCTGGCCCGCGGAATGCGGTCGTTCGACAAACCCACCGCCAAGTACTGGGCGGAACTGCTGGAAGTGGGCCTGGAGAACACTCCGGCCCGAGACATGTGGAGGGAGCTGGAGAAGATGGTTATTTCTTACTTTCCGGGCCGGGGAACGGTCTTCGAGGAGGCGTACTACGACGGTGAGGCCAAAGGCGAGGCCAAAGGCGAGGCCAAGGGCAAGGCGGAAGGCGTTCTGCGTGTCCTGGAAGTGCGTGGCCTCAACGTCTCGGGTGACGTGCGTGCCCGCGTTACCGACTGCAAGGATCTCGCCCGGCTCGACGACTGGCTCGACCGGGCTGGAACGGTCGCACGGGCCGAGGACCTCTTCGGTGAAGAGGCGGAGCAGGACGCCCCGTAAGGTGCCCGGATGAGCATCATCGGGGTCGGGATCGACGTGGCCGAGATCGAGCGGTTCGCGGCGTCGCTGGAGCGGACGCCCGGGTTGGCCGGGCGGCTTTTCCTGGAGCGGGAGTTGCTGTTGCCGGGCGGGGCGCGGCGGGGGGCCGCCTCGTTGGCCGCCCGGTTCGCGGCGAAGGAGGCGCTGGCCAAGGCGTTGGGCGCGCCCGGCGGGCTGCTGTGGACCGACGCCGAGGTGTACGTCGAGGACAGTGGACGGCCCCGGCTGCGGGTGCGGGGGACGGTGGCGGCCCGCGCCGCCGAGCTGGGGGTGACCTCGTGGCACGTGTCGCTCAGCCATGACGCGGGAGTCGCGTCGGCCGTGGTGATCGCCGAGGGGTGAGCCCTCCCGTAGGGCTCAGGGATCGGCCGGGCGGACCCGTGCCTGCATGCGCTCGCCCTGGGCGCCGTACAGCGCGATCCATTCCACCGGGCGGTCGCCCGCGTTGGCCATGCCGTGCGGGACGCGCGTGTCGAACTCCGCGGTCTGGCCCGCCGAGAGGACCACGTCGTGGTCGCCGAGGGCGAGGAGCAGGCGGCCGGAGAGTACGTACAGCCATTCGTAGCCCTCGTGGGAGCCCTGTTCGGGGCGGGTGGTGCGCGGGGTGGCCGGGGCCGGGAGGATCTGCTTGTAGGCGTTCAGGCCGCCCAGGTGCGGGGTGAGCGGGAGCCAGGTCTGGCCGTGGCGGAGGAAGGGCTGGGGGTGCACGCGCGGGTCGCCGGTGCGGGAGCCGACCAGTTCGTCCAGTGAGACGCGGTACGCCTCGGCCAGCGGCAGCAGATGGCGGAGTGTCGGCTCGCGGTGGCCCGACTCCAGCCGGGACAGGGTGCTCACCGAGATGCCGGTGGTCGCGCTGAGCTGCGCGAGCGTGGTGCCGCGCGACTGGCGGAGGGTGCGCAGGCGGGGGCCGAGGGCGGACAGTACGGCTGCCGGGCCGGTCTCCTCACGCGGGTCGTTCATGGGTCACGCGGGTCGGGCACGGGGCGCGATGCCGGTGAGGATGAGGTCGATGCCGGCCAGGAACTCCACCCGGTCGTCGTGGTGCGGCAGGTCGCCCGCGATGTCCCGGACGAAGCGGTACTTCTCGGGATCGAGCCGTGCCCAGGCGGCGGCCATCGCGGTCAGGAACTCGGTGCGGTCGGTGCCCGGCTGGACCGTGCGGGCGGTGGCCGCGTTCTGGCCGGCCACGCCGACCACGTAGTTCAGCAGCGCCGACGCGGCCGTGAACTGCACGGCACGGGGCACACCGAGCGCCTGGACCTGGCGGCCGAGCCCTTCGAAGAGCCGCAGAATCGGCGCGTCCATGGCGGAGTGGCTGAGCTGCGTGCCGACCCACGGATGGGCGTCGATCGCGTCGAACACCCCGAGCGCGAGGGCGCGGATGGTGTCCTGCGGGGTGGCACCGGCGGTCGCGGGGGGCACGGCGGCGGTGACCACGGCGTCGGTCGCGGCGAGCAGGAGTTCGTCCTTGCCGGTGACGTGCCAGTAGATCGCGCCGGGCCCGGTGGCCAGGCGTTCGGCCAGGGCCCGGAAGGTGAGCCCGCCCTCGCCCGCCGTGTCGAGCAGCTCGATCGCGGCCTCGACGATGCGCTCGCGGGAGAGCGGGTTCTCGCGGCGCTCGGTGCGGCGGGTGGTCCTGGTCGCTGCCATGCGGCCATTTTGGCACAGGTGCTGGAACCCCGTTCCAGCTTGACAAGTCTGGAACGGGGTTCCAGTGTGGGGTGTGCGTTGGAACGGCATTCCAGACTGTGAGGTACGACCATGACCACCGACATCACGATCATCGGCGCCGGACTCGGGGGCCTGACCCTCGCCCGCGTCCTGCACGTCCACGGCATCCCGGCCACCGTCTACGAGGCGGAAGCCTCGCCGACCGCCCGCGCGCAGGGCGGAATGCTCGACATCCACGACAACAACGGGCAGCCCGCCCTCAGGGCCGCCGGACTCCACGAGGAGTTCCGCGGGCTCGTCCTGGAGGGCCGGCAGGCGTCCCGGGCGCTCGCCCCGGACGGGACCGTCCTGCTCGACGAACCCGACGACGGCACCGGCGGACGCCCCGAGGTGCAGCGCGGTGCGCTGCGGCGGCTGCTGCTCGACTCGCTGCCGGAGGGCACCGTGCGGTGGGGACGCAAGGTCACCGGCGCGACGGCGCTCGGCGGAGGCCGGTCCGAGGTGGTGTTCGCCGACGGCTCCACTGTCGGCACGGGTCTGCTGGTCGGCGCGGACGGGGCCTGGTCGCGGGTGCGGCCGCTGCTGTCCGGTGCCACGCCTGAGTACACCGGTACGTCGTACGTCGAGACCTATCTGTACGAAGCGGAGGTGCGGCACCCCGGCGCCGCGAAGGCGGTGGGCGGCGGGGCGATGTACGCGCTGGCGCCGGGGAAGGGCATCACGGCGCACCGGGAGAGCGGGGACACGCTGCATACGTATGTGGCGCTGGCCAAGCCGCTGGAGTGGTTCGAGGGCATCGGCTTCGGTGGGGGCGGTGCGGGTGGTGCGGCTGCCGCGCGGATCGCGGGGGAGTTCGAGGGGTGGGCGCCGGAGCTGACCGCGCTGATCACCGACGGTGAGACCGCGCCGGTGCACCGGCCGCTCTACACGCTGCCGGGCGCGCACCGCTGGGAGCGGAAGCCCGGGGTGACGCTGCTCGGGGACGCCGCGCACCTCATGATCCCGTCCGGGGAGGGCGCCAACCTGGCCATGTACGACGGTGCGCGGCTCGGTGAGCTGCTCGCGGCGCACCCCGGCGACACCGAGGGCGCGCTCGCCGCGTCCGAGGAGGAGATGTTCGCGCGCAGCGCCGCCGAGGCGGTCGAGGCGGGGCGGCTGCACGAGCTGATGTTCGGTGCCGACTCGCCGTACGGGCTGCTTGACCTGTTCACCGGAGACGGCCCGGCCGCCTGACACGAGGGGGCGCGCAGTGGGCAGACTCCACGGCATGCGTACTGCGTACAGCGTGGAGACGGTAAGGACGGCGGAGCGGGCGGCGATGGCGCGGCTGCCCGAAGGCGCCTTGATGCAACGGGCGGCGGCCGGACTCGCCGCGGCCTGCGCCGAACTGCTCGGCCGGGCGCCCGGCCGGGTGTACGGCAGCCGGGTGGTGCTGCTGGTCGGCAGTGGCGACAACGGCGGCGACGCCCTGTACGCCGGGGCGCGGCTGGCCCGGCGGGGGGCGGGGGTGACGGCCGTACTGCTCGCGCCCGAGCGGGCGCACGCCGGGGGGCTCGCGGCGTTGCGCCGGGCGGGGGGCGGCGTGGGGGCGGCGGCGGACGGGGTGCGGCTGATCGAGCGGGCCGATCTCGTGGTCGACGGCATCGTCGGGATCGGCGGCAAGGGCGGGCTGCGGGCGGCGGCGGTGCCGCTGGCCGAGGCGGCGGAGCGGGCGCGGGCCGCCGTGGTCGCCGTGGACTTGCCGAGCGGGGTGGACGCGGACACCGGGGAGGTGCGGGGCGCGGCCGTCCGGGCGGATCTGACGGTGACGTTCGGGGCGCACAAGCCGGGGCTGCTGATCGATCCGGCGCGGGAGTACGCGGGGTCGGTGCGGCTCGTCGACATCGGGCTGGAGCTGGACGACGAGGTGCCGGTGCTGGAGGCGTTGCAGCACGCGGAGGTGGCGCGGCTGCTGCCGGTGCCGGGGGCGGAGAGCGACAAGTACCGGCGGGGAGTGGTGGGGATCGCCGCCGGGTCGGCCCGGTACCCGGGGGCGGCGGTGCTCGCGGTGTCGGGGGCGCTGCGGGGCGGGGCGGGGGCGGTGCGGTACGTGGGGCCGGCCGGGGACGCGGTGGTCGCCCGGTTCCCTGAGACGCTCGTGTCCGACCAGGGGCCGAAGCGGGCGGGGCGGGTGCAGGCGTGGGTGGTCGGACCGGGGGCCGGGGACGACGCCGGGACCGTGGCGGAGGTGGTGGCGGCGGACGTGCCGGTGCTGATCGACGCGGACGGGCTGCGGCTGGCGGAGGCCGGGGCGGTACGGGCGCGGACGGCGCCGACGCTGATGACGCCGCATGCCGGGGAGGCGGCTGCGCTGCTGGGGGTGAGCCGGGAGGAGGTCGAGGGGGCTCGGCTGGAGGCGGTGCGGGAGCTGGCGGGGCGGTTCGGGGCGGCGGTGCTGTTGAAGGGGTCGACGACCTTGGTGGCGGGGCCGGGTGAGGGGCCGGTGCGGGTCAATGGGACGGGGACGTCCTGGCTGGCCACGGCTGGGAGCGGGGATGTGCTGTCCGGGCTGGCGGGGTCGTTGCTGGCGGCGGGGTTGTCGGCGGTGGACGCGGGGAGTGCGGGGGCGTATCTGCATGGGTTGGCGGGGAGGTTCGCGGCGCGGGGGGCGCCGGTGGGGGCGTCTGATGTGGCGGCGGCGATTCCGGCGGCGTGGCGGGATGTACGGGGTGCTGGGTGACGGAGTTGGCAGGTGACCGGGCGATGGTGTGGGGCGGGGGGCGTGGCGCAGCCCGGCGCGGCGGGGTGCCTCCCCCACTCTCGGCTGCGCTCGAGCGGGGGACCCCCCATCGCCCACCCGTGCCGCCCTGGGGGTACCTCCCAGGCCGTTCAGGCACTGGGGGAGGCACGACTGCCCGCAGTTACGCGGCTCGCGCGTCCGCAGTTACGCGGCTTGCGCGCCCGCAGCTGTGCGGTCGCGTGTCCGCAGCCGTGCGGCCCGCGTGGCGCCAATACGTGGCCCGCGACTCGCGCCACCGCCCTGTCCGACCCCTCTGAGACACTGGCCCCACGATGAGTGAGACGACTGCCCGCCGGGGCGCCGCCCTGCGGGCCCGGGCCGAGATCGATCTGGCCGCCTTGCGGCACAACGCGCGGACCCTGCGCGGCCTGCTCGCGCCGGGCGCGGAGCTGATGGCCGTGGTGAAGGCCGACGCCTACGGCCACGGGGCGATCCCGTGCGCCCGGGCGGCGGTCGCGGCCGGCGCCACCTGGCTCGGTACCGCCACCCCCGAGGAGGCCCTCGCGCTGCGCGCCGACGCGGGGCTGCCGGACGAGGTCCGGATCATGTGCTGGCTGTGGACGCCCGGCGGGCCCTGGCAGGAGGCGATCGAGGCCGGGATCGACGTCGGGGTCAGCGGGATGTGGGCGCTGCGGGAGGTCGAGGACGCCGCCCGCCGAGCCGGACGGCCCGCCCGCGTGCAGCTCAAGGCCGACACGGGGCTCGGGCGGGGCGGCTGTCAGCCCGGCCCGGACTGGCACGAGCTGGTCGGTGCCGCGCTGCGCGCCGAGGGCGCGGGGCTGGTCCGGATCACCGGGCTCTGGTCCCACTTCGCCTGCGCCGACGAGCCCGGCCATCCCTCCATCGCCGCTCAGCTCACCCTCTTCCGGGAGATGACGGCGTACGCCGAGGCGCGCGGCGTGCGCCCCGAGGTGCGGCACATCGCCAACTCCCCGGCCGCCCTCACCCTCCCAGAGGCCCACTTCGACCTCGTACGCACCGGAATCGCGTTGTACGGCATCTCGCCCAGCCCCGAACTCGGCACCCCCGCCGACCACGGACTGCGCCCGGTGATGACGCTGTCCGCCTCCCTCGCGCTGGTCAAGGACGTCCCCGGCGGCCACGGCGTCAGCTACGGGCACCACTACACGACCCCCGGCGAGACCACCCTCGGCCTCGTCCCGCTCGGCTACGCGGACGGCATCCCGCGGCATGCCTCGTCCACCGGCCCGGTCCTGGTGGACGGCAAGTGGCGTACGGTGGCGGGCCGGATCGCGATGGACCAGTTCGTGGTCGACCTCGGCGGCGACCGGCCACCGGCCGGCGCGGAGGCGGTGCTGTTCGGGCCGGGCGACCGGGGCGAGCCCACCGCCGAGGACTGGGCGCAGGCGGCCGGCACCATCGGGTACGAGATCGTCACCCGCGTCGGCTCCCGCGTCCCCCGTGTCCATCTCCATGAGCGGGACGACTGACCCGGTGGCGAAAAGGAGCGGTACGTGAGCGAGAGCAGCGCGGCGGCCGTCGCCTCCGCCGCCGAGGCCGCCGCCGAGGTCGCGGCCGGCGGCTGGCGCCGGACGACCGGGATAGCCGGCGTCGCGATAGGCGTCGTCGCGGCGGGCGCGGCGGCCGGTGTCGCGATAGAGCGGCTCACCGTCGGCCGCGGCATGCGGGCCAAGGCCCGGCTCGCCCTGGACTCGACGGGCCCGTACGGCGCGCTGCGCGGCATGCCCGGCCAGGCGTACGCCGACGACGGCACCGAGCTGTACTACGAGATCGACGACGTGGAGCCGGACGGCGGCGGCACCGCACCGCGTCGCCGGCGGCTCTTCGGCCGCAAGGCCCCCGCCCCCGTGACCGTCGTCTTCTGCCACGGCTACTGCCTCAGCCAGGACTCCTGGCACTTCCAGCGGGCCGCCCTGCGCGGCGTCGTCCGGTCCGTCTACTGGGACCAGCGCAGCCACGGCCGTTCCGGGCGGGGCGTCTCCCAGGTGCGGGACGGCGCGGCGGTCACCATCGAGGAGCTGGGCCACGACCTGAAGGCGGTCATCGACGCCACCGTGCCCGAGGGGCCGATCGTGCTGGTCGGGCACTCGATGGGCGGGATGACGGTGATGGCGCTGGCCGACGCGTTCCCCGAGCTGATCCGCGAGCGGGTGGTCGGCGTCGCGCTGGTCGGCACCTCGTCGGGACGGCTGGGCGAGGTCAACTTCGGGCTCCCGGTGGCCGGGGTGAACGCGGTGCGGCGGATACTGCCGGGCGTGCTGAAGCTGCTGGGACAGCGGGCCGAGCTGGTGGAGAAGGGGCGCCGGGCGACGGCGGACCTGTTCGCCGGGATCATCAAGCGGTACTCCTTCGCGGCGCGGGACGTCGACCCGGCCGTGGCCCGGTTCGCCGAGCGCATGATCGAGTCCACGCCGATCGACGTCGTCGCCGAGTACTACCCGGCCTTCGACGACCACGACAAGACCGCCGCCCTGGCCCACTTCCGGGAGATACCCGTCCTGGTGCTGGCCGGGGTGCGGGACCTGGTGACGCCCAGCGAGCACAGCGAGGCCATCGCCGGCGAGCTGCCGGACGCGGAACTGGTCCTCGTACCGGACGCCGGGCACCTGGTGATGCTGGAGCACCCTGAGCAGGTCACCGACCGCCTCGCCGACCTGCTCGTCCGCGTCGGCGCGGTACCCGCAGGGGCTACCGTGGGTCGCTATGGAAGCACCAGCAGCACCGCAGGGCCCGGACAGTCCGGGCGGCCCGGCTGAGCCGTCCCCCGGTGGCCCCGACCGGCCCGCCACCCTCTCCACCGCCCCCGGCGTCGAGATCACCGTCACCTCCCCCGAGCAGATGCGCGAGCTGGGCCGCCGGCTGGCCAAGCTGCTGCGCCCCGGCGACCTGGTGATGCTCAGCGGCGAGCTGGGCGCCGGCAAGACGACGCTGACCCGGGGGCTCGGCGAGGGCCTCGGCGTGCGCGGCGCCGTCACCTCCCCGACGTTCGTCATCGCCCGCGTGCACCCCTCCCTCGGCGACGGTCCGCCGCTCGTCCACGTCGACGCCTACCGGCTGTCCGGCGGCCTGGACGAGATGGAGGACCTGGACCTGGACGTCTCGCTGCCGGACTCCGTGATCGTCGTGGAGTGGGGCGAGGGCAAGGTCGAGGAGCTGACCGACGACCGGCTCCAGCTCGTCATCCACCGCGCCGTCGGCGACACCACCGACGAGGTGCGGCACGTGACACTGACCGGGATCGGCGCCCGCTGGACGGCGGCCGACCTGACGGTCCTGACCGCCTGAGCGGCAACTCGCCGGCTCGCTTCCCGACAATCCGTCGGCAACATATTGCGTTCCGCGTCCTGCCCGTGGTCACATGGTATCCAGTACGTGGTTAGGCATGCCTAACCACGCCCGCCCCCGAGCTTCAGGAGGCGACCATGTCGGCTTCACAGACCCCGGGCAGGCCGCTGCCGTCCCCGGCCCCCACCGTGCCCATGCGGGTGCCCATGCGTGACCTGCTGGCGTCCTGCGCCGCGGCGCACCTGATCTCCACCCCGCCGCCCGCGCCGGAACCCGAGCCGCGGCGGTCCGCCCCGGAGCACCGCGAGGCGGCCTGAGCCACGACCGCCGCGGGCGGGTCAGCAGACGACCACGGCCTTCTGTCGTCGCGGGGTCGTCAGTGGACGGCCATGACCTCGGCCGCCGCGAGGTCGTCAGCGGGCGGCCATGACCTCGGCTGCCGCGCAGGCGTCAGCGGATGACCACGACCTTCTGCCCGATCGTCGCGAAGTCCCACATCGCGTCGCCGTCCGCGCGCGACTCCCGGATGCCGCCGGTCTTCACGCCCTGCGCGGCCTTCGCCGGCGCCGAGTCGTCCACCGCCGCGCTGAACCCGATCACCACCCCGTCCACGCTGGTGAAGCGCACCACGTGCTCGACCGGGATGCCGTCGGAGCCGGTGATCCGGTTGGAGCGGGAGGTGACCGCGTAGGTGCCCGGCGCCGGATCGACCGTGCTGGGCGTGACCCCGAACGTCCGCCGGACCCGGTCGCCCGCGCCGACCAGCCAGACCCGGTCGTCGTCCACCGAGTACACCACCCGTTCACCCGTTCCGGACCCGGCGGGCAGGGCGTCGGGGTGCCGCTTGTCGCGCGGGGCCTTGGAGAGGCCGGGGGACGGGGAGGCGCTCGCACGCGGCTTGCCCAGTTCGGCCGGGACGGTCGCCGCCGCCTGGTAGCCGAGGACCCCGATCGTGACCAGGGCCGCCGCGGTGAGCCCGGTGACCATGGCGGAGCTGCTGCTGGGCACGGGTGACCACCTCGGCGTCGTACGGGGCAAGGGTTACTGGGACGAAGGGTTACTGGAACCGTAGGCGACGGTAGCAGTCGGTGACCGTCCGACCGGACCGGCCGACACGGCCGTCCGGGCCGCCGTAGGCTGTTCGTGTGCTCTTGCTCGCTCTGGATACCGCCACTCCCGCCGTCACCGTCGCGCTGCACGACGGCACGGACGTCATCGCCTCCTCCAGCCAGGTGGACGCCCGCCGCCACGGTGAGCTGCTGCTGCCCGCCGTCGACCGGTTGCTGGCCGGGGCCGGGCTGCGGCTCGACGCGGTCACCGGCATCGTCGCCGGGATCGGGCCGGGCCCGTACACGGGACTGCGCGTCGGCCTGATGACCGCGGACACCTTCGGCCTCGCGCTCGGCGTGCCCGTGCACGGTGTGTGCACGCTGGACGGCCTGGCCTACGCCGCCGACCTGGCAGGTCCCTTCGTGGTGGCGACCGACGCCCGCCGCAAGGAGGTCTACTGGGCCCGCTACGCCGACTCCCGCACCCGGCTCACCGACCCGGCCGTCGACCGCCCCGCCGACATCGCGGACCAGGTCGCCGGGCTGCCGGCGGTCGGCGCGGGCGCGCTGCTGTACCCGGACACCTTCCCGCAGGCCCACGAACCCGAGCACGTCTCCGCCGCCGCGCTCGCCGCACTGGCCGCCGAGAAGCTGGCGGCGGGCGCGGAACTGCCCGCGCCCCGGCCGCTCTACCTGCGCCGCCCCGACGCCCAGGTGCCCAAGAACTACAAGGTGGTCACCCCCAAGTGACCGGCCCCGTGAGCGCGACCGCGGCCTCGACCGCCGTGCTGCGCGAGATGCGCTGGTGGGACATCGACCCGGTGCTGCGGCTCGAACGCGAGCTGTTCCCGGAGGACGCCTGGTCCCGGGGCATGTTCTGGTCCGAACTGGCGCACGCCCGGGGCGCGTCGGCGACCCGCCGCTACCTGGTCGCCGAGGAGCCCGCCGACGGCCGGATCGTCGGCTACGCCGGTCTGGTCGCCTCCTCCAGCGACCAGGCCGACGTGCAGACCATCGCCGTCGCCCGCGACCAGTGGGGCACCGGCCTCGGCTCCCGGCTGCTGACCGAACTGCTGCGCGCGGCCACCGCCTTCGAGTGCGCCGAGGTCATGCTGGAGTGCCGGGTCGACAACATCCGGGCGCAGAAGCTCTACGAGCGCTTCGGCTTCGCCGCCATCGGCGTCCGGCGCGGCTACTACCAGCCGGGCAACGTGGACGCCCTGGTCATGCGCCTCACCGATCCGTCGACCTCCCTGCCGTCGACCTCCGATCCGTCGGCTTCCGATCCGGCGACCGCCACCCCCGATCCGTCGTCGACCCCCGTACAAGGAACTGAAACCCATGGCTGACGAACCCCTGGTGCTGGGGATCGAGACCTCCTGCGACGAGACCGGCGTCGGTGTCGTGCGCGGCACCACCCTGCTGGCCGACGCGGTCGCCTCCAGCGTCGACGAGCACGCCCGCTTCGGCGGCGTCGTCCCGGAGGTCGCGAGCCGCGCCCATCTGGAGGCGATGGTCCCCACCATCCAGCGCGCGCTGAAGGACGCCGGGGTGAGCGCGCGGGACCTGGACGGCATCGCCGTCACCGCCGGTCCGGGCCTGGCCGGCGCCCTGCTGGTCGGCGTCTCGGCGGCCAAGGCGTACGCCTACGCGCTGGGCAAGCCGCTCTACGGCGTCAACCACCTCGCCTCCCACATCTGCGTCGACCAGCTCGAACACGGCCCGCTGCCCGAGCCGACCATGGCGCTGCTGGTCTCCGGCGGCCACTCCTCCCTGCTGCTCTCCTCCGACATCACCTCCGACGTACGACCGCTGGGCGCGACCATCGACGACGCGGCCGGCGAGGCGTTCGACAAGATCGCCCGGGTGCTGGACCTCGGCTTCCCCGGCGGCCCGGTCATCGACCGCTACGCCCGCGAGGGCGACCCGGCCGCGATCGCGTTCCCGCGCGGCCTGACCGGGCCGCGCGACCCGGCGTACGACTTCTCCTTCTCGGGGCTGAAGACGTCCGTGGCCCGCTGGATCGAGGCCAAGCGGGCGGCCGGGGAGGAGGTGCCGGTGCGCGATGTGTCGGCCTCCTTCCAGGAGGCGGTCGTCGACGTGCTGACCCGCAAGGCGGTACGGGCCTGCAAGGACGAGGGCGTCGACCACCTGATGATCGGCGGCGGGGTCGCCGCCAACTCCCGGCTGCGGGCGCTGGCCCAGGAGCGCTGCGCGGCGGCCGGCATCCGGCTGCGCGTCCCGCGCCCCAAGCTGTGCACGGACAACGGCGCGATGGTGGCGGCGCTCGGCGCGGAGATGGTGGCCCGGGGCCGGTCCGCCTCCGACTGGGACCTCTCGGCGGACTCGTCCCTGCCGGTCACCGACCCGCACGTCCCGGGCCACTCGCACGACCACGACCACGACCACGACCACGACCACGACCACGACCACCGTCACGACCACGGCCATGTGCACGAGGCCGGTGCCGGCAAGGAGAACCTCTACTCATGACCGTCGCCGTGATGTGGGAGGCCCGCGCCGTCCCCGGCCGGGGCGCGGAACTCCTCAGCTGGGCCCGGACCCGGGAACTGCCCCGCGAGCCACTGCGCCGGGAGACCTTCCGGGCCCCCCAGGACCGGGTCCTCGTCATCACGTGGTGGGACGCGGAGTACGCCGCCGACCTGCCCGAACTCCCGGAGCCGGACGGCGAGCTGGTCACCCGGGCGGTGCATCGGTGGCGGTTCGAGTCGGTGGGCACGGACTGACGGACGGAGCCGCGAGCCGCCTGTGGTGACGGGCGGTCGGGGGAGGGCTCGCACTACCACGGGTAGCCGTGGGGAACCAAAGTGGCGAAGAGTCCGACAATACGCATCGGTAGCCTCTACCGTCATAACCCACTGTGTGCGGACCGTGGAGGGGCATGTGGCTCTCGCACTGGGTATTTCTCTGCTCAACGGCCGATACGAAATCACCGGAAGCGTCCCCTCGGGGCCGGGCGAAGGGCAGCTCTACGCGGCCCAGGACACGATGGAGTACGTCCCGCCGTACCTGCTGAAGGCGTGGCGCTTCTACGACAGCAAACCCGACGACGTGCAGCGCGCCCTGTGGGACGCGGAGCTGCGGACGCTCTACCAGGTGCGCAGCACCCCGGGCTCTGAGGGCTCTCTCCTCCAGCTTCACGACGTGGGGATCGACAGCGAGCAACGCTGCTTCGTCATGGTGTTCAAGACCGGGGGCCTGCACACGCTGGCGTCCCTGCTCGCGCAACGGAGCGAGCACGACTGGCTGTCCGGCAGGCCGTCCGGGCGCAGGGAACTCTGGCAGATGCTGAGCCGGATCGCCGAGGGACTCACGTTGCTGCACGAGCAGCAGGTGGTGCACCGCAGCGTCTCCCCGGAGTCGGTCTTCCTCGACCCCGGCAAGGGGCCGGAGTCCTGCCTGCTCGGCGGCTTCGAGTGGAGCGTGCGCCTAGGCCGTCCCACCTCCGCCTCGCCGTCCCGGGGCGGCTGGGAGACCGCGCCGGAGGCGCTGGGAGACGGATCCGCCTTCGGGCCCGACGCCGACTGGTTCGCCTTCGGCATGCTGGTGGCCCGCTGCATGCTGTCGATCGAGCACCTCAGGGACACCACGGACCCCGTCAAGCGCTACGGGCTCGTTCTCGACCACCTGGCCAAGGCCAAGCGCAAATTGTCCGAACAGGAGCTCGACTTCATCCAGTTGCTCATCGCGGACGAGCCCGCGATACGCCCCAAGCACGGTGTGGAGGTGGCGTCCGCCATCCGGGACATCACGCACGCGCTCCAGCAACCGCCGGCGGGCGCCGACGGCGCGCTGCGGCACCTCGTGGTGATCGACCCCGGCAACCGCCGGCTGCAACGCACCTGTTTGGAACTGGGACTGCGCGAGAAACTCGACCTGGGGGCGGCCGACCCCTTCGACCCGCGCCGTACCGAGCACGCGAGCGCACTCCTCAGCTTCCTGCACACCGACTTCTCCGAAGGCGCGACGCTGGCGCCGGTCAGCAACCGGGACGAGTACATCCTGTCCGGACGCTCCATCCACCTGCTCATCGGCCCGGCGAGAGCGTTGACGGGCGCGTCCAACAGCTGGCAGAACGCCTTCTGCGTGGGTACGAAGGACTTCTTCACCGCCGACTCCTCGCGGCAGGTGGACATTCCCGCGGGCCGTATCGGTTTCTTCAACACCAGGAACTACCGGCAACAGGCGAACGTGCTCAGCTCCGCCCCCAGCTGGGAGTCACTGCTCCCCAAGATCGACACGGCGCGCGAGCGCCGTGAGGACCAGGAGCGGTTCGCCGAATTCGTACGCTTCACCAACCAGATCGACATCCTGATCCGCGACGCCGAGTTGTTCCGCTGCCGGGTGACCGACGTCCAGCTCGCCGCCAACGACACGGTCCAGTCCGTCACGGTGGAGGAACTGCCGCGCCTCAACGAACCCCTGTCCATGCTGCAACTCGACGGCGGCATGGCCGAGTTCCTGCTCCGGGAGCGGCACAGCGGCAAACCGGGGAGCAATCTCATCCATCTCTGCTCGGCGGAGTCGGAGAGCATCGGATGGCAGGTGCCGGTCACGGAGTCCGAATGGCGGGTCGACGACGTCGACGTGCGCGCACGCACCGCCAGACTGCGCCCCGAGACGGAGATTCCGGTGCCGCCCCAGCTCGGCGAGACGAGGGTGCTGCGCACGAAAGGACTGAAGGGCCAGGTCGATCTGATCAGACGCCGCAAGGAGGCCATCGGCAGGCTCGCGAGACACACCTACCTGCTGGAAAGCCTCTCGGAACCCGGCCAGGTCATCATGGACAGCGGGCCCGTCACGCTGCCACTTCCCTTGTCCGAGGACATCGTCGACCCCAGCAAACTCGGACAGATCGAGAAGATCCTCGGCGTCCGGCCCATCTACGCACTCCAGGGCCCGCCCGGCACCGGCAAGACCCACATGGTGGCCTGGCTGCTCCGGGAGATCCTCGAAGAGGACCCGGTCGCCCAGATCCTCATCACCGCGCAGGCCCACCCGGCGGTCGACGTCCTGCGCTCGAAGGTGGAGAAGGAGGCGTTCAAGGACGTCCCCGAGGACCGCAGACCGCTCGCCATCAGGCTGCGGCGCACCAACACCGACCAGGCGGGGGACCTGCCGAGGGACGAACCCGGGTCCGAACGCCAGGTCACGGGCGAGATCCTGGACCGGACGATCAGACGCCTGGAGGAGGTGGCCGAACGGCGGCAGGGGCTGACCACCATCCAGACGGACTGGCTGGACGCCTGCCGCACGATGCTGAAGGAACTGCGGACCAGGGACGCCTCGTCCACGAAGGAGTTCCGGGAACTCGTCAAACGCAGCGCGAGCGTCACCTACAGCACCGCCGCCGACGGAGACCTGGCGGCGCTCGCCGGAGAGGTGAGCTACGACTGGGCCATCGTCGAGGAGGCGGGCAAGGCGCATGGCTTCGAACTGGCCCTGCCGCTCTCCCTCGGCCACCGCTGGCTGCTCATCGGCGACCCCAAGCAACTGCCTCCTTACCGCATCGAGGACTATCAGAGCGCGGTGGCGGCCATGGACGAGACCGTCGGCGCGCTGGAGCGGATGGAAGGGCTCGGCAAGCTCCTGGACCGGGAACTGCTCAATTCCTGGCGGGCCCGGACCGACGAACAGAGCACTCAGTTCGCGGAATACTGCAAGGAATGGCTGAAGCTCTTTCAGCAACTGCACAGGCTGTGCTCGTACCACGAACACGACGACGGACTGCTCACCGGACAGCACCGTATGCACCCCGACATCGGCGAGCTGGTCTCGGAGACCTACTACGACGGCAGGCTGGAGCACTACACCAGGGACAAGAAGACCGGTGAGCCGTTCCCGGACATCCTGCACGGCCTGACCGCGCCGGCCGAGATCCGTGGCAAAGCGGTGGTGTGGCTCGATCTCCCGGCGGCCGCGGACAAACTGGCGTTCCAGGAAGACGCGATGCCCAAATACCGCAACGAGGCGGAGGCATACGCCCTGGAACGGTTCCTGCGGTCCCTTCAGACGGCCCCCGGCCGGGAACTGGAACTCGCCGTCCTCTCGCCCTACGCGCAGCAAGTCGGTCATCTGCGGAACCGGCTGGACACGCCCGAACTGCGCAAGAAGCTGGCCGACTCCGGGCTGGCGCTGGCGGCCGATCCGCGCCGTTCCGCCTACGACCCGGCCCAGCGGCGCTCCGACGGATTCTTCACCGTCGACTCCTTCCAGGGCAACCAATCGAAGATCATCGCGGTCAGCCTGGTGCGCAACAACACGAAACTGCCCGGCGACGGACTCGGTTTCCTCAAGGAGCCGTCACGGATGAACGTGCTCCTCTCCCGTGCCGAGCTGCTCCTGGTGCTGGTGGGGTCCTGGGACTTCTTCCGGGCCCAGGTCGCCCATGTGCCGCTGGAGAAGGCGCAGGACGACCCGCTCCGGCACTGGGCGCTGGCCGTCAACCAGCTGGAGAAGTGGTTCGAGTCCGGCCGTGCCGTACGTGTCAAGGCGGATCTGGAGGATTTCCGTACCGGCTTCCGCCGCATCTAGCACCGCCCGAAGCCGATCGGTGACCAGGAACGGGAGACCACCTTTGTTGCGTGTCCTCTTGCCGCTGAACATGTACAGCGTCACGTACGAACTGGCCCACGGCCGTCCCTACAGCAAGCTGGAAGAGCTGTTGCTCCGGGCGGTCAACGAATTCGACGGGTCCACGGGGTGCACCTTCAGCGGGCTGCGGGAGGTGTTCCTGGTCCACGACCGGCTGCTGACCGAAGGGCTCGTCACCCTCATCCAGGAAGGGTGGGTGGCCATGGTCCAGCAGGGCAGTGAAGTGCACTACCTCATCACCGAGGAAGGCCGGCTGACCATCGAGCACGGACGCAGACCGAGCAACCTGCGGGTGCACACCAGACACGCGAAGATCGTCCGCGAGCGGCTCACCGGACAACTCGCCCGCTCCTCGGACCTCCAGCTCGTCACCGGGCCGCAGGCCGTGCGGGGCAGCGGCGCCCGTTCCTGGAAGAAGTACCAGCTCACCCCCCGGATGCAGCGTACGAAGATCAACGGGGGTGAGACCGAGCACCTGCTGCCCCGGTCCCGCACCCGGCAGGAGTGGATCCGCTGGATCGACTCGGTCGCCCGGCTGAACACGGACCTGTACTACCTGCCTGTTCTCGTCGACCCGGAGACCGTCGAGGTCACCGGGCTGCCACACCAGTGGCGGACCCTCAAACCGCTGATCCTGGAGGAAGTGGCCGAACGCTACGACGAGTTCGTGGACGACACGGGCTTCCAGGAGAAGCCGAACGAGGTCGTGCAGGGCGCCGCAGTCACCAACGAGCAGCGCGGGACGGCTTCCGCCGCGGCCCAGCCCCGTGACATCTGCTTCGCCGAGACGTCCGTCCGCCCCGAGGACTTCGCGCTCACCGGGACCGAGGGGCGCCGTCTGGTCGAGCGGACACTCGACGAGTGCACGGGCAACGCCCTCATCGTCGCGGCGCACCTCGACGCACGGCAAGCCGCCGCGGCCGGCACGCTGGTGGCCGCCCTCCGGCAGCGAGGCGTGCACGTCGACCTGTTGTGGTCCTGCGCGCAGGACCTCCCGCCGACGAGATCGGAGACGGCCGCGGCGGCGACCGGGGATCCGGCGACACCCGCCGCGGACGCCGGGCCGGAGGAGCTGGTCAGGGAGATCAACCGGCTGATCGGTGCGGCACGGGGCACGGCCGGCCGCGGCAAACTGGTCTTCAACCGCGCACCGGCGGCCACCGCCACCAGCCTGGTGCTCGTGACGACCGGACGGGGACCGGTGGCCGTCATAGGCGTTGATCCGTTCGAGCCCGTGACGGACGAGGACTGCTTCCTCCCCGCCGTCCGGTACTCGGACGCGGCCGGCCTGGCCTCGGTGGCCCGGCTGTGCGCGGGCTGGTGGGAGGACCTCCCGGGGGACGAGGGCAGCCTGCCCGCGCATCGCTGGAAGCACTACGCCGAACGCTGGGCGGGCGAGGCCGCCCGGGCACTCGGCGACGATCCGGACGCGGCGTTCGAGGCCGGAGCCGCTGACACCGGCAGCGTGCGGCTGCTCATCGGCCCGCAGCCGGCCGATCTGGCGGAAACCCTGCGCTCCGGACCGAACCGGCGGTTCCTGCTGGCCGACAGCGGCCGGTCCGTCGACACCCTGACGGCCCGGATCACCGCGGTACCGCCCGCGGCGACGACGGTGCCGACCAGGGTGGCCGGCGCGGCCGGTGGCTGGCGATGGCTGGAGCGGACGGCGGGCAGCTGGCAGGAGAGGCCCGCGGAGATCCCCGATCTCGCGGCGGGCGTCCGGGTGACGGCCGGGGACGACCTGTGGCTGGTCGAGTACCCGGTGGAGAACGCCCGTGTGCTGTCCTTCAGCGTCAGTGGCCGGGCGGCGGCGGAGGCGTGGAACCGGGTCCACTCGGTACCGGACGCGGCGCGGTGCACAGGCGCACCCGGCAGCGGGCGCCCGTCAGCCTGATGCCCCGTCGGTGGCCTCCGGTGTCTCCCGGACCGAGGACACCTCCGTCCCGCAGCGCAGCCGCCGCCCCGCCCCCACCACTCGCTCCGGCCCGTTCAGCGTCAGCCGCGCGGTGTGCCGTACGTCGGTGCTGGAGGCCGCCAGCCGTAGTTCCAGGGCGCCGGGTTCGACCACGCGGCGGCCCGTGCGGTCGGTGAACGCGGACAGGTCGGCGTGGAAGCGGAACGTCACCCGGCGGGCCTCGCCCGGGGCCAGTTCCAGGCGCCGGTAGCCGATCAGGCGCACGTCGGGGCGGGTCACGGACGCCACCGGGTCGTGCAGGTAGAGCTGCACCACCTCGGCGCCCGCGCGGTCGCCGGTGTTGCGGACGGTGACGGAGATGTCGTACGTCCCGGCCGTGTCGATCTCCGCATCGCGCGCCGCCGGGTCCTCCCACCGGAACGTCGTGTACGAGCGGCCGTGTCCGAACGGGTACAACGGGGTCGGGTCCAGGTTGCTGACCTCGCCGGCCAGGCCCAGCGGGGGCTGGAGGTAGGTCCACGGCTGGCCGCCGGGCAGCCGCGGCACGCTCACCGGGAGGCGGCCCGACGGGGTGACCCGCCCGGACAGCACGCCCGCCACCGCCGGGCCGCCCTCCTCGCCGGGGAAGAACGCCTGGACCACCGCGCCCAGCCGGCCGTGCCAGCGGCCCAGCGCGTACGGGCGGCCGGTGAGCAGCACGAGGACGACCGGGACGCCGGTGGCGACCAGCGCGTCCAGCAGCGCGCCCTGGACGCCCGGCAGCCGCAGGTCGCTCGCGTCGCAGCCCTCGCCGGAGGTGCCCCGGCCGAACAGGCCCGCCCGGTCGCCCAGTACGGCCACGCAGACGTCCGCCTCGGCGGTCCGGGCCACGGCCTCGGCGAACCCCGAGGTGTCCGGTCCCGCGGTGTCGCAGCCCTCGGCGAAGGTCACCTTGGCGTCCGGGAGTTCGGCGCGCAGGGCGTCCAGCACGGTCGGGATGTCGATGCCGGACGGCACGTCCGGGTGGCTGGGCAGGACGTGCGACGGGAAGGAGTAGCAGCCGAGCATCGCCAGCGCGTCGGCGGCCCGGGGGCCGACCACCGCGAGCCGGGTGTCGGGGACCAGCGGCAGCAGGCCGTCCGGGTTGTCCAGCAGCACCACCGACTCCTCGGCCAGCCGACGGGCGACGGCCCGGTTGGCGGGGGAGTCGAGGTCGAGGGTGGAGTTGGGGGCGGCGGGGGAGCCGGGGTCGAGGGTGGAGTCGGGGGCGGCGGGGGGGTTGGGGGCGAGGGCGGAGTCGGGGGCGACGTCGGAGTCGGAGTCGGAGTCGGGGGCGAGGATGGAGTCGGGGGCGACGGCGGAGTCGAGGTCGCCGGTGCGGTCGGGGTCCGACTGCGGGTCGGGGGTCCAGTCCGCGTCCAGCAGGCCCAGTTCGCACTTCTGGCGCAGCACCCGCCGCGCCGACCGCTCGATGAGCGCCTCGGGTACCTCGCCCGCCCGGACCGCCTCCAGCAGCGGGGTGCCGTAGCACTTGACGGTCGGCAGTTCCACGTCGATGCCGGCCGCGAGGGCGAGGTGGGCCGCCTCGGCGGTGTTCCCGGCGACGCGGTGCAGGGTCTGGAGGAAGCCGACGCCGAAGTAGTCGGCGACCACCGTGCCGGTGAAGCCCCACTCCTCGCGCAGCAGGCCGGTCAGCAGTGCCGGGTCGGCCGAGGCGGGCACTCCGTCGGTCTCGGTGTACGCCGCCATCACCGACCGGGCGCCGCCCTCGCGCAGGGCCATCTCGAACGGGGGGAGGGTGACGTCGGCGAACTCGCGGACGCCCGCCCGGACCGGCGCCAGGTTGCGCGCCCCGGCGGAGGAGGCGTACCCGGCGAAGTGCTTGAGCGTCGCGACGATCCCGGCCGACTCCAGCCCCCGCACATAGGCGGCGCCGACCGTGCCGACCAGGTACGGGTCCTCGCCGATGGTCTCCTCCACCCGGCCCCAGCGCGGATCGCGTACGACGTCCAGGACCGGCGCGAGGCCCTGGTGCACGCCGACCGAGCGCAGGTCGCGGCCGATGCGCCGGGCCATCTCCTCGACCAGGTCCGGGTCGAAGGACGCGCCCCAGGCCAGCGGCACCGGGTAGGCGGTGGCCCGCCAGGCGGTGAAGCCGGCCAGGCACTCCTCGTGGGCCAGCGCCGGGATGCCGAAGCGGCCGGCCGCGACGATCCGCCGCTGGGTGGTGGCCAGCGCGCGGGCGCCGGCCGCCGGGTCGACGGGGGCGGTGCCGAAGGGGCGGGTGAGCTGTCCCAGACCCCGGGTGATCAGCTCGTCCCAGTCGTGGTCGTCGTCGCTCATCTGCTGCTGGAGCGGGGCGACGCCGTCGCCGTCGGTCGTGGCGCCCACCCACACGCCGTACAGCTGGGCGACCTTTTCCTCCAGGGTCATCCGGGCCAGGAGGTCGTCGACACGGGCGGCGACGGGCAGCGCGGGGTCACGCCAGGGCGCGGTGGTCATGGAACTCCTGTCCCGGAAGTCCGAGGCTCCTGCAACTACGGCTATGCATGGTCATGATGAACCGGCAGCTACGAATGTTTCGGAGTGATAAGCGAATGTTCCGGAAATCTATGGCCCCACACGCTCTTCGTCAAGAGGGCCCGCAGGGATACGATCGCCGCCATGACATCCCCGCAGCCCGCTGAAACCCGGACGCGAGGACGGTCCTCGGGGACCGCCACCCTCGCCGAGATCGCCCGCGAGGCCGGTGTGTCGGCGCCGACTGTTTCGAAGGTGCTCAACGGCCGTGCCGACGTCGCCCCGGCCACCCGGGCCCGGGTGGAGGAGCTGCTGCGCGCCCACGGCTACCGGCGCCGGCGGGCCGAGGCCACCCGCTCGCCGCTGATCGACCTGGTCTTCCACGAACTGGAGAGCGCCTGGGCGATGGAGGTCATCCGGGGCGTGGAGAACGTGGCGCGGGACGCGGGCCTGAGCGTCGTGCTCTCCGAGAGCGCGGGCCGGCTGACCCCCGGGCGGACCTGGGCCGACCAGGTCGCCGCCCGCCGCCCGCACGGGGTGGTGCTGGTGCTGTCCGGCCTCGACGAGTCCCAGCGGGCACTGCTGACCAGCCGTTCCATCCCGTTCGTGGTGATGGACCCGGCGGGCGACCCGGGGGCCGACGTGCCGTCCATCGGTGCCACCAACTGGCAGGGCGGACTGGCCGCCACCCGGCACCTGGTCGAACTGGGCCACACCCGGATCGGCGCGCTCAGCGGACCGACCCGGATGATGTGCAGCCGGGCCCGGATCGACGGCTACCGGGCCGCCCTGGAGACCGCCGGGCTGCCCGTCGACCCGGCCCTGATCCGCACCGGCGACTTCCATCACGAGACCGGCTACCGCCAGGGCCTGGACCTGCTGCGCCGCCCCGACCGGCCGACCGCGGTCTTCGCCGGCAACGACCTCCAGGCGCTCGGCCTGTACGAGGCCGCCCGGGAGCTGGGGCTGCGCGTCCCGGAGGACCTGAGCGTGGTCGGCTTCGACGACCTGCCGGTGGCCCGCTGGGTGGGGCCGCCGCTGACGACCGTACGGCAGCCCCTGACGGAGATGGCCGAGGCCGCGGTCCGGCTGGTGCTCGACCTCGGCCGGGAGGGCGGCAGCGCGGCGGCGACCCGGGTGGAGCTGGCGACCAGCCTGGAGGTGCGCAGCAGTACGGCTCCGCCGGCGACGGCGGCTTAGCGGAAGCAGTCGAGTTCGGAACCGAAAGTTTCGATCCGCCTGGTCGGTGTCCTGCCCCGTCCCCTGAAGTCTGAGATTCTCCGCAGAAAAGGCCGCCCTCTGTCGCCGCCCGCAATAATTCGGACTTACGTTCTTCCCTGCGGGCACTTGAAACGGGAACAACCCAGGGGCTGGGGACAGGGGCGGACACATGGGCGGGCGGGCAAGAGTGCTGAGGGCCGCCGGCCTCACGTTGGCGGGCGCCCTGCTCCTCGGCGTCGCGGCGGCCGGCTGGGTCTACTGGCACCTCAACGACAACATCACCGGCGTCGACATCAACAGCGCGCTCGGTGACGACCGCCCGGCCCGCGCCACGCCCACGCCGTCCGCGTCGGCGTCCGCCGCCCCGCAGGACACCGGCCCGCTCAACATCCTGGTGCTCGGCTCGGACTCGCGCAGCGGCGCGGAGAACGAGGAACTCGGCGGCGGCGACAGCGAGGGCGCCCGCTCCGACACCGCGATGGTGGTCCACCTCGACGCCGGCCGCACCAGCGCCACCGTCGTCAGCATCCCGCGCGACACCCTCGTCACCCGCCCGTCCTGCCCGCTGGCGGACGGCGGATCGACGCGGGAGGCGTACCAGGTGATGTTCAACACCGCCTACGCGGTGGGCGGTCCGGTGTGCGCGGTGAAGACGGTCGAGGCCATGACGGACGTCCGCATGGACCACTACATCGAGATCGACTTCGCCGGCTTCGCCAAGCTGGTGGACGCCCTCGGCGGGGTCACCGTCACCACCGACGAGGACATAGACGACGAGCAGAGCCACCTGACGCTGAAGGCGGGCACCCACCACCTCGACGGCGCCCAGGCCCTCGGGCTGGCCCGCACCAGGCACGGCCTGGCCGACGGCAGCGACCTGGCCCGGATCGAACTCCAGCAGAAACTGGTCAAGGCGCTGCTGAAGCAGATCTCCGACACCGACCTGCTCACCGACCCCGCCCAGCTCTACGACGTCGCCGACGCCGTCACCGGCAGCCTCACCACCGACACCGGGCTGGACTCGCTGAGCGAGCTGATGAGCCTGGGCCAGAGCATCGGGGGGCTCGCGGCGGACGAGGTGAAGACGGTGACGATGCCGGTGGTGCAGGCCCCGTCCGACATCAACCGGGTGGTCGCCGACGAGCCGGAGGCGAGCGAGCTGTGGGAGTCGCTGCGGTGACCCCGTGAAGAAAACTTCGGTGACCGTGTCGATCCCTCGGCCCGCCGATCGACGTACAGGGTGAGAGGCCGGACAAGGAACCCGGCCGCCGAACCCGAGGAGTCACCATGCCCCGCTTCCTGTCGCTGATCCGCATCGACGAGGTCAACGCCCCCGCCGAGGGTCCCAGCCCCGAACTGATCGAGCGGATGGGCAAGTTGATGGAGGAGATGACGAAGGCCGGCGTCCACCTCGACGACGGCGGACTGGCCCCCACCGCCCAGGGCGCCCGGGTCCACTACTCCGGCGGACAGCTCTCCGTCACGGACGGGCCGTTCACCGAGACCAAGGAGGTCATCGGCGGATACGCGATGCTCCAGGCCAAGGACCAGGCCGAGGCGGTCGAGTGGGTCAAGCGGTTCCTGAAGACCCACGAGGAGCACTGGACGATCACCTGTGAGGTCCGGGAGATCCTCGGCGACTGATCGCCGGCGAGTGACTGTCGGCGACTGACGCGACGGTTGGCCGGGGGCGGCCCACGGTGTTGCATGGGGGCTGTGGAACCACCACAGTCACCGCGGTCCGTCCCCGCCGCCCCCGCCGCCACCCCCGCTCGGACCGCCCGGACCGCCCGGACCGCCATCGAGACGGTCTTCCGGCTGGAGTCCCCGCGCGTCATCGCCGGCGCCGCCCGTATCGTCCGCGACCTCGGGATCGCCGAGGAACTCGCCCAGGACGCCCTGGTCGCCGCCCTGGAGCAGTGGCCCCGGGACGGCGTCCCCGACCACCCGGGCGGCTGGCTCATGACCACCGCCCGCCGCCGCGCCGTCGACCTGGTCCGCCGCCGGGAGACCTACGCCCGCAAGCTCGCCGAGATCGGCCGGACCCTGACCGACGCGGCCCCGCCCGAGGAGCCGTCCGACCCCGACGACATCGACGACGACCTGCTCCGCCTGGTCTTCACCGCCTGCCACCCGGTGCTCTCCGCCGAGGCCCGCACCGCCCTCACGCTGCGCCTGCTCGGCGGCCTGACCACCGCCGAGATCGCCCGCGCCTTCCTGGTCCCCGAGGCCACGGTCGCGCAGCGCATCGTCCGCGCCAAACGCACCCTCGCCACCCGCGGCGTCCCCTTCGAGGTGCCGTACGGCCCCGACCGCGAGGCCCGCCTCGGCTCGGTCCTGGACGTCATCTACCTGATCTTCAACGAGGGATACGCGGCCACCGCCGGCGACGACCTGCTGCGCCCCGCCCTGTGCGAGGACGCCCTGCGGCTGGCCCGCGTGCTGTCCGCCCTGATGCCGAAAGAACCCGAAGTGCACGGCCTCGCCGCCCTGCTGGAGTTCCAGTCCTCCCGCACCGCCGCCCGCACCGGCCCGGACGGCGCACCCGTCCTGCTCAAGGACCAGGACCGGCGCCGCTGGAACCGCCTGCTCATCACCCGCGGCCTCACCGCCCTGGCCCGCGCCGACGCCACCGCCCCGGGCCGCTACGTCCTCCAGGCCGCGATCGCCGCCTGCCACGCCCAGGCGTTCAGCTACGAGGAGACCGACTGGCCGCGCATCGCCGCCCTCTACGGCCTGCTCGCCGCCCGCGTCCCGTCCCCGGTGGTGGAACTCAACCGGGCGGTCGCCGTCTCGATGGCCGAGGGTCCGGCCCCCGCCCTGGAACTGGTGGACGCCCTGGCCGCCGAACCCGCCCTGCGCGCCTACCACCTGCTGCCCAGCGTCCGCGGCGACCTGCTGCACCGCCTGGGCCGTACGGCCGAGGCCCGCGCGGAGTTCGCCCGGGCGGCGTCCCTGACCGGCAACGAACGGGAACGCGAGCTGCTCCTGCGACGCGCGGGGGAGTGCCGTTAACGGACCGGATGCCCGATCAGCATCGTCGGCGCCCCCGCCACCCGGGTCAGGATCACGGTCGCGGAGTTCGGCCCCTGCGGTTTGACCTTCCGCCGCAGCTCCTCCGGCTCGACGGCCGACCCCCGCTTCTTCACGGTCAGCACCCCGACCCCCCGCTCCCGCAGCAGCGCCTTCAGCTTCTTGACGTTGAAGGGCAGCACGTCGGTGATCTCGTACGCGGTGGCGTACGGCGTCGGCCGCAGTGCGTCCGCCGTGACGTACGCGATCGTCGCGTCCAGCAGCCCGCCGCCGACCTGGTCGGCCACCTCCGCGACCAGATGGGCGCGGACCACGGCGCCGTCCGGTTCGTAGAGGTACCGGCCGGGGGTGCGGACGTCCGGGTCGGGCAGCCGCCGGGAGAGCAGGGTGCGCGGCCCCGGCAGCAGGGTCGCCCGCACCGCCCCCGGCTCGGTGCCGAACCACAGCACCGCCTCCTTCACGTCCCCGCCGTCCGAGATGAACTCGGCCTCCGCGCCCGCCGGCACGGCCTCGTGCGGAATGCCGGGCGCGACCTTCAGCGCGGCCGCCCTGACCGCCGTACGGGCCGCCGCGACGGCCCACGACAGGGGCGGCGAGTACGCCTCGGGATCGAAGATCCGCCCACCCGTCGCCCGACCGCCGCCCCTCACCGACGCGCTGCGCGCGGCCCCTCCTGAACGCCCACCCCGCCTGGCGGGGTCGACGAAGACCGCGTCGTACCCGTCCGTCGCCACCTCCTGGACATCCGCCTCCCGCACCTCGATCAGGTCGCCGAGCCCGAGCGCCCGGGCGTTGGCGCGGGCCGCGGCGGCCGTCGCCGGGTCGCGGTCCACCGCCAGCACCCGGATCCCCGCCCGGGCCAGCGCGATCGCGTCCCCGCCGATCCCGCAGCACAGGTCGGCGACGGAGGTCACGCCCAGTTCGGTGAAGCGCCGGGCGCGGTACGCGGCGACACTCGCCCGGGTCGACTGCTCGACCCCGTTCGGGGTGAAGAACATCCGCCCGGCGTCCTCGGCCCCGAACTTCGCCACCGCCCGCTGCCGCAGCCGGGCCTGCCCGAGCGCCGCCGACACCAGGTCGGCCGGGTGGCCGCGGCGCAGCCGGGTGGCGACGGCCAGCTCCGCGGCCGGATCGGTGTCGCGCACCTCGGCGAGGAGGTCGCGGCCGGCGGGGGTGTCGAGGGCGAGGAGGGCGTCGAGGTCGTTCACCGGGCCATTGTGGGCCAGTCGGTGGACCGGCCGGCTCCGGTCGCGTGTCGGGCGGGCGCGCGGTCCGGTGACTGCGAAGATCCGGCACCATGCGAGCAGTAGTACAAAATGACAAAAGTCGGGCTTCTCGTACCCGCCTCCGGAAGACGCGCGTCCGTGGCGGCCTCGCCGTGCTCGCCGTCGTCGCCGTCGGCCTCCAGGGCTGTGCGCAGAACTCCACCGAGGTACGGCCCGCCGCCGGCCAGCCGCTCCAGGCGGCGCCGGCCCGCGCACTGGACGCCTACGCCGCCAAGCTGCGCGCCGCGCACGCCGTGGCGAAGCGCTGGGGGTTGCGGAGGGCCCCGCTGTCGGCGCCCCCACCCCCCGCCGAGAAACCCGAGATCCCCACCCGCGACGGCTTCGAGGTCGACGACCACACCGAACGCGGCCTGCCGCCGGTCTTCACCACGGTCCCCACCAAGGAGAAGATCGTCTTCCTCACCATCGACGACGGCGGCGAGAAGGACCGCCGCTTCCTGAAGATGATGAGCGACCTGAAGATCCCGTACACCGCCTTCCTCAGCGACTACCTGGTGAAGGACGACTACGCCTACTTCAAGAAGATGCAGGCCCGGGGCGTCACCCTGAACAACCACACCCTCACCCACCCGTACCTCCCCGGCCTCTCCTACGCCGAGCAGAAGCACGAGATCTGTGGCATGCAGAAGGTCATCCGCGAGCGGTACGGAAAACGCCCCGCCGTCTTCCGCCCGCCCTTCGGCAACTACAACCAGGACACCCTGGTCGCCGCCAAGAGCTGCGGCGTCACCCACGTCCCGCTCTGGAACGAGGAGGTCTTCGTCGACCACTGGGACTACCGCGAGTGGGACCGGAAGATCCACCGCGGCGACATCGTCCTCACCCACTTCCGGGGCACCAAGGACTGGGACGGCACCATGCCCGACATGGTCCGCCGCTTCCTGGACAAGATCACCGCCGAGGGGTACGCGGTGGCCCGCCTGGAGGACTACCTGTGAGGCGGCGCCGGCGGGCCGGGGCGGCCGGCGCCCCCTTGGCCGCTCCTTGGGCCGCTCCCTGGGCCGCCGCCCTGGCCGTCGCCGCCTTGCTCACCGCCTGCGCCCCGGCCGGCGCCCCCGCGGCCGGCCCAGGGGCGGGCGGGGGCGGGGCGGGCCGAGGAGGGACGGCCGGGGGCGGGGCGGGCGACCTGCCGCCCGTCCTGGACCACGTCCCCACCCGCGACCGCGTCGTCTTCCTCACCTACGACGACGGCGCCGAACGCGACCCCGGCTTCCCCGCCCTCGTCCGCGTCCGGCGGCTGCCGGTCACCCTGTTCCTCACCGACACGGTGGCCGGACCGGCGTACGGCCACTTCGCCCAGCTCCGCGCGGTCGGCGCGAGCCTCCAGAACCACACCCTGGACCACCCCGCCCTGCCCGGCCTGCCCTACGCCGGCCAGCGCGCCGAGATCTGCGGCCAGCAGCGCAAACTGAAGTCCCGCTTCGGCGTCCGCCCCCGCCTGTTCCGCCCGCCCTACGGCCGCTACGACACGGCCACCCTGCGCGCGGCCGCCGACTGCGGTGTCACGGCGGTCGTCCTGTGGCGCGCCGCACCGGACCCGGCCGGCACCCTGACCTTCACCCACGGCGAGTCCCGCCTCCGCCCCGGCGACATCATCGCCATCGACCCCGACCGCCCGAAGGGCCCGTCATTGACGGCCCGTACGGAGCGGGTGCTGCGGGAGATCGAGGAGCGGGGGCTGCGGGTGGGGCGGCTTGAGGACTATCTGTGACTTCGGCGGTGACTGAGGCCGTTCAGGCCGATGACGACCGCGCTTCAGGAACCGGCGTCACCAGCGAATCCCCGCCGACGCGCCGCCGGCATTGGCACTCCGCTTGACCGAGTGCTAATCGCGGTCATAGTCTCAGGTCTGGCACTCCCCACTGGAGAGTGCCAGCTGCGCGACGGGCAGGTCCGGCACCCGCGACGACGGATCCACCTGGTCGCCACCTCAGACAGTTAACCCCGTGAGATCTCCGAAGGGGGAGGTCGGATCGTGACGACCACCAGCTCCAAGGTTGCCATCAAGCCGCTCGAGGACCGCATTGTGGTCCAGCCGCTCGACGCCGAGCAGACCACCGCCTCTGGCCTGGTCATTCCGGACACCGCCAAGGAGAAGCCCCAGGAGGGCGTCGTCCTGGCTGTTGGCCCGGGCCGCTTCGAGGACGGCAACCGTCTTCCGCTCGATGTCGCCGTCGGCGACGTCGTGCTCTACAGCAAGTACGGCGGCACCGAGGTGAAGTACAACGGCGAGGAGTACCTCGTCCTCTCGGCCCGCGACGTGCTCGCGATCATCGAGAAGTAGTTCACCCGAAGCACCTGGCTTCGAACCACGCATGACAGCTGCGCCCCTGGCCCCCGCCACCACTATGAAGCCGGGCGCCCGGGGCGCAGTGCCGTATAACCCCAAAATTTCCGGAAGAGGGCTCACGCTCCCATGGCGAAGATCCTGAAGTTCGACGAGGACGCCCGTCGCGCCCTCGAGCGCGGCGTCAACAAGCTCGCCGACACGGTGAAGGTGACGATCGGCCCCAAGGGCCGCAACGTCGTCATCGACAAGAAGTTCGGCGCCCCCACCATCACCAACGACGGTGTCACGATCGCCCGCGAGGTCGAGATCGAGGACCCGTACGAGAACCTCGGCGCCCAGCTGGTGAAGGAGGTGGCGACCAAGACCAACGACATCGCGGGTGACGGTACGACCACCGCCACCGTGCTGGCCCAGGCGCTGGTCCGCGAGGGCCTGAAGAACGTCGCCGCGGGTGCCTCCCCGGCGCTGCTCAAGAAGGGCATCGACGCGGCCGTCAAGGCGGTCTCCGACGACCTCCTCGCCACCGCCCGCCCGATCGAGGAGAAGTCCGACATCGCCGCGGTCGCCGCGCTGTCCGCCCAGGACAGCCAGGTCGGCGAGCTGATCGCCGAGGCGATGGACAAGGTCGGCAAGGACGGTGTCATCACCGTCGAGGAGTCCAACACCTTCGGTCTGGAGCTGGACTTCACCGAGGGCATGGCCTTCGACAAGGGCTACCTGTCGCCGTACTTCGTGACGGACCAGGAGCGCATGGAGGCCGTCCTGGAGGACGCCTACATCCTGATCAACCAGGGCAAGATCTCCTCCATCCAGGACCTGCTGCCGCTGCTGGAGAAGGTCATCCAGGCCAACTCCTCCAAGCCGCTGCTGATCATCGCCGAGGACGTCGAGGGCGAGGCCCTGTCGACCCTGGTCGTGAACAAGATCCGCGGCACGTTCAACGCGGTGGCCGTCAAGGCCCCCGGCTTCGGCGACCGCCGCAAGGCGATGCTCCAGGACATGGCGGTCCTCACCGGCGCCACGGTCATCTCCGAGGAGGTCGGCCTCAAGCTCGACCAGGTCGGCCTGGACGTGCTCGGCACCGCCCGCCGGATCACCGTCACCAAGGACGACACCACCATCGTCGACGGTGCCGGCGAGAAGGCCGACGTCGAGGGCCGCGTCAACCAGATCAAGGCCGAGATCGAGGCCACGGACTCCGACTGGGACCGCGAGAAGCTCCAGGAGCGCCTCGCCAAGCTGGCCGGCGGCGTGTGCGTGATCAAGGTCGGCGCCGCCACCGAGGTGGAGCTGAAGGAGCGCAAGCACCGTCTGGAGGACGCCATCTCCGCGACCCGCGCCGCGGTCGAGGAGGGCATCGTCTCCGGTGGCGGCTCCGCCCTGGTGCACGCGGTCAAGGTGCTGGAGGGCAACCTCGGCAAGACCGGCGACGAGGCCACCGGTGTCGCGGTGGTCCGCCGCGCCGCCGTCGAGCCGCTGCGCTGGATCGCCGAGAACGCCGGCCTGGAGGGCTACGTCATCACCTCCAAGGTCGCCGAGCTCGACAAGGGCCAGGGCTTCAACGCCGCCACCGGCGAGTACGGCGACCTGGTCAAGGCCGGCGTCATCGACCCGGTGAAGGTCACCCGCTCCGCCCTGGAGAACGCCGCGTCCATCGCCTCCCTCCTCCTGACGACCGAGACCCTGGTCGTCGAGAAGAAGGAAGAGGAAGAGCCGGCCGCCGCGGGCCACAGCCACGGCCACAGCCACTGAGGCTGTCCGCAGCTTCTTGAGCTGAACGCCGGTGCCCGGCACCCCTCGGCGGGGGTGCCGGGCACCGGCGCGTTGCGCGCGTTGTCAGTGGCCTCGGGCATGCTGTGAGCAGTGGTCGAGGGGAGGGGGCGCGGTGCGTACTGCGGTCAGGGGCGAGGTATGGGTCGAGTACAGCACGACCTACGTGGAGAGCGATCCGGACGGCCGGATCCCGCTGCGCGACGAGGCGTTCGCGGGCCAGAGCCAAGGACTGTGCGGGGCCGCCGCGCCCGGCTTCCTCTGGCTGATCACCGGCCTGCACACGGGCAGCGTCGGTTTCACGGTCGAGCTGCACGAGCAGGAACCCGCCCTGGACCCGGCGTGGGAGGAGGCGGTGGAGGCGTCCTTCCGTCCCATGTCGGCACAGACCCTGCTGGCACCGGAGGACAGCGGCACGGCCTGGGACCTCGGCCTGCCGATGACCGACCACCGGGTGCGCTACCGCGCCCGGGGCTTCGACGAGGGCCGTAACCGGGACACCCGCTCGCCCGGACAGCCACCGGCCGACACCTACCTCCTCCAGTTCTGGCCCGCCCCGCCCGCCCCGGACCGCGTACTCCGCCAGACCTCACCGCACGCCGCCTACTGGCACGACGTCGCACGCGAACTCCCCCCGCCGCCCACCCCCGAGCAGCGCGCCGAGGCCGAACGCCGGGCCCAGGAAGCGGAAGCGCGCGCCGCCGAGAAGCGCCGCCTGCACCGCGAGCGCTGGGAATGGGGCGGCCGGCTCCCGAGCGACACCCTGCGCGCCGTGGGCGGCAACGTCCGCGGCCTGCTGCGCTTCGACCCCGACCTGGTGCACACCCTGGACGCGGCCGGACCCGACGTCCAGCGCCGGGTGGCGGTACGGGCCGCCCACCGCGCCTGCGAGACGGCGGGTCTGACGGACGTACCGTGGATCGCGCGGGCGCTCACGGCGGTGGCGGAGGAACGCCCGCTGCCTCCGCCGTTCGACGACCCGACCGCGTCGTGGGAGGCGCTGCACACGGACTCGCGGGTGCCGCGCGACAAGTCGGTCTGGGCGGCGACACCTCCGGAGCGGGAGCCGTACCAACCGCCACAGCCCGCGCCGAGCCCCGGAGTCCGCTGGGTACCGGCACCGAAGTCGGCACCGTCCGGGCCGGGCCTGGGCCGCCTGCTGGGCCACTTCGAACCGGCGGAACCCGATGAGATACCGACAGGGCTGGAGCGCCCCGTCCTCGGCGCGGTGCTGCACCCCGCTGTTGTCCCACGGGCACCGGACCGCATCTCCCAACCGCACTTCGCCCTCCCCGCCGTCCCCGCCGCCGCCGACCCCGACCCACTGCGCGCGGCCCTGGACGCGGTGTGGCACGCGCTCGGCACTTACGGCGAGGGCTATCCGGCGTTGCTGACGGAGGTCCGAGAAATGTGCGGCGAGGTGGAGCAGGAGGGCAAGTGAACGGCACCGGTCCGGACGGAGACCACCGCCCACACCGTCTTCCCGGGCCCGCCGGCCCGTTCGGACACTCCCCAGTCTTCGGCGAGCGCGGCCACCAGCAGCAGGCCGCGACCGCCGTCCTCACCGGGATCGCCGTTCGTCGGCCGGGGCAGGTGCTCCCCGCGGGCGTCGTCGACCTCGATCCGTACGAGTCCGAGGTCGGGTCGGGGCAGCAGCCGCAGCTCGGCATCCCGTCCGGGCACCCGGCCGTGCGTGACGGCGTTCGCGGCCAGCTCGGCGACGATCAGTTCGACGGTGTCGTGCACCGGGCTGCCGTACGTCCAGCCCCAGGCGTCCATCTGCTGGGAGGCGAGCCGCCGGGCCAGCCGGGCGCCGCGAGGGGTGGGGGAGAAGCGCAGGGCGAAGGTGTTGACGGGAGTGGTCATGCACCGAAGATCGCGGCCGGTCGGCCCTCCTGACCAGGGGGAACGGCCAGACGGCCGGGTTCTGTAGGGGTGCGCGGGGTTTCCGTACAGCGAGTACAGCGGATACAGCGTGTCTCGTCACCGACCGGCTGAAAGAGGGTGGCCTGCACATGGTCGCCCTCGCACTCGCGGAGAGCGGACAGGCGGGGAGAGGTCATGGGCGCGGGTCGCGGTCCGGAAGCACCGGGGCGGGGTTCCAGCACGGGCGGTACCTCGCGAAGGAGGTACCGCAGCAGGCCGCCGGGGCGGTGGACCGGGGTGCCGTCGTCGGGCAGGCCGCGCAGGATGTGCGTACGCACGGCTGTGGGTGGATGCCCAGCCGCGAGCCAGCGGTCGGTCATCGCGGCCAATTCGGCGTGCATGGCGCGGGGGATGTGGCGCAGGGCGGGGGAGAGGGTGGGGAAGGTGGCCACGAGGGCGTGGGCCTCGTCGCCCGCCGACGCCGTCCGCTCGGGGGGTTCGGGGGGTTGGTGGGAGGTGTTCTCACCGGGGTCTTGATTGGGATGACCGTCGGTGGGCGGGGCAGTCGGCTCACCGGCGGCCGGTTCACGAGGACTCGGTACGACCTGCGGCGATACGGCGGGCTCCTGGGCCAGCAGCTTGGCGGCCGCGGCGGCGTTCAACGGCGTGCTGGACACGAGCTGTTGAGTCGTCCAGTGACCGCCGGGCCCCTGCACACGACGCTCGTGCACGAACCCTTCCTCCTTGAGCTGCCGCTTGGCCCGGCCGAAGGCACAGGCGCCGATGCGGGCTCGTTCGGCAGTACGGGAGAGAGACTCGCGGGCGCCCTCGGGGAGGGACAGCTGCCAGGTGAGGAGGCGGACGGCGTCGGAGGACAGCCGGGGGTGCCGGATGATGTCGTGCGAGAATTGGGTGAAGGCGCGCGGGGGCGCGATATTGTGCCGGTAAATCACGGTGGAGGTCCTAGCCTTTTCCACTGGTGGTCCAGGTCCTCGCGAACGGCTGCAACCGTCGCGGGGGCCGACTTGTTTACGTGGACGGTATCGCACGGAGTGTGTGCACACGTACGCGTTGAGTGAATGCGATTGGGCTGCGTGCGACTCGCTCACCGCTCTACTCTCCGATCACGGAGCGAGGTTGAGTGGATGCGAAGGGGCGCGGCGGATGAACGTGGGCGCGGAGCCGGATGACTCCCGTGGGGGTTTCCTTCAGTGTTTCGGGTGCCAGGTGAAGCTGCTCCGTGAGGCGGCGGGGCTCACGCAGGCGCAGTTGGGCGCACTGGTCGGGTACAGCGAGGCGCAGGTCGCGGCGGTGGAGCAGGGACGGCGCATTCCGAAGCCGGAGATGATCGACGCGATCGACCGGGCGGTGGGGGCGCGGGGCGTGCTGAAGGCCATGAAGAAGGAGGTGGCCAAGGCCCGGTATCCGTCTTTCTTTCGGCGGTATGCGGAGCTGGAAGCTGGAGCGCTCGAACTGCACGCGTGTGACGCCCAGTTGGTGAACGGGCTGTTGTAGTGCGACGAGTACATGCGAGCGGTTTTCGGCATGTGGCGTCCACTGCTGGACGCGGAGACTGTGGAACAGCGAATCGCTGCTCGTAAGGATCGACAGCAGTTGTTGTGCCGTGTCCCGAAACCGCTCCTCAGCTTCGTCATCGACGAGCACGTCCTTCTCCGGCCCCTTGGCGGACAAGAAGCGCACCGGGCGCAGTTGGAACATCTGCTGCTCGTCGGCCAGGAGCGGCACATCGAAATCCAGGTGATGCCGAATGGGCGCGAGGAGCACGCCGGTGTGGCGGGCCCGTTCACGTTGATCCTTGCCAAGGGAGGGCGCAGGATGGCATACACGGAGGTGCAGAGCGACAGCACCCTCTACTCGGAGCCCACAAAGGTCCAGGGTTTCGAATCCACGTACGGGGTCCTTCGGGCGCAGGCCATGACCCCTCGTGAGTCGTTGACCTGGGTCGAGAAGCGCTTGGGAGAGATGTGAAGGACACGGATCAGATAGCCGGACCGACCTGGGTGAAAAGCAGTTACAGCGCGGGTGACGGCGGCCAGTGTGTGGAGGTCGCCTGGATAAAGAGCAGCCACAGCGCAGGCAATGGCGGTGACTGTGTCGAGGTGGCGAGCGCGGACTCATCCGTGCTGATACGTGACTCCAAGCGCCCGCGAGAGGCCCGCCTCTCCATCGGCGTCGATGAGTGGGCGGCGTTCGTGCGGATGGCCGCGCGCGGCTGAGGCGAGGAAGTGAGGGGCGGCCGGTTGCCCGGCCGCCCCTCACTGAGCCGGCCCTCGCCCCGACACATTGGCCGTGATCAGCCGCAGCAACTGCTTGGCCATGGCGTCCTGTTCCGGCGTCAGCCCCATCGCGTCCCCGATGGCGAGCGGGACCTCGGCGGCCCGTTCCTGGAGGGCGGCCCCGGCCTCGGTGAGGCGGATGGCGACGGATCGCTCGTCGTCGGCCCGGCGCTCGCGGCGCAGCAGACCGGCCGCCTCCAGGCGCTTCAGCAGCGGGGAAAGGGTGCTGGACTCCAGCTGGAGCGCCGCCCCCAGATCCCGGACGGAGATCGAGTCCCGCTCCCACAGCACGAGCAGGACGAGGTACTGCGGATAGGTCAGACCGAGCGCGTCGAGCAGCGGGCGGTAGCGCGCGGTGACCGCGCGGGAGGCGGCGTACAGGGCGAAGCAGAGCTGGTCGTCCAGGAGCAGGGACCCCTGCGGGGACGAGGGCGGTTCGGTGGGGGGCGTGCGCACGGTGCGGCTCCCGGGTCGGGCACGGTTCACGGCACGTCCATCCTATCGGATTCCTGTCGACCACAAATAAGTTGCGCGCGACTTAGTAGGGCGCTACTTTTCTTCCTGTGCCGCCGCTTCCCGGTGATCCCGCCGGTGGAGTCTTCCGGCCGCACGCCCGAACCGAGGAGTCCGCCATGAGCGAGGCAACCCCCGCCGGTCCCGTCCTGGAGCCCGCCGCCCAGGCCTTCGTCGAGGCCACCGCGAACCCGCCCTACCTGTTCGACCTCGGCCCCGCCGAGGGCCGCAAGGCGGTGGACGAGGTCCAGTCCGGCGAGACGGCGCTGCCCGCCGTCGACGAGGAGTGGATCACCGTCGCCGGCGGTCCCACCGGCCAGGTCCGGGCCCGGATCGTCCGCCCCGCCGGTGCCGAGGGCACCCTGCCGGTGATCCTCTACATCCACGGCGCCGGCTGGGTCTTCGGCAACGCCCACACCCACGACCGCCTGGTCCGCGAACTCGCCACCGGCGCGAACGCCGCCGTGGTCTTCCCCGAGTACGACCTCTCGCCCGAGGCCCGCTACCCGGTCGCCATCGAGCAGAACTACGCGGTCGCCCGCTGGATCGTCACCGAGGGCGCCGCCAAGAACCTGGACGGCACCCGCCTCGCGGTGGTCGGCGACTCCGTCGGCGGCAACATGACCGCCGCCCTCACCCTGATGGCCAAGGAACGCGGCGACGTCCCCCTCGTCCAGCAGGTTCTCTTCTACCCGGTCACCGACGCGAGCTTCGACACGCCGTCCTACCACCAGTTCGCCACCGGCTACTTCCTGCGCCGCGACGGCATGCAGTGGTTCTGGGACCAGTACACGACCGATCCCGCCCAGCGCGCCGAGATCACCGCGTCCCCGCTGCGCGCCACCACCGAGCAGCTCACCGGCCTGCCCCCGGCCCTGGTGATCACCGGCGAGGCCGACGTGCTGCGCGACGAGGGCGAGGCGTACGCCAACAAGCTGCGCCAGGCCGGCGTACCCGTCACCGCCGTGCGCTACCAGGGCATCATCCACGACTTCGTGATGCTCAACGCCCTGCGCGAGACCCACGCCGCCGAAGCCGCCATCACCCAGGCCGTCACGGCCCTGCGCACCGCCCTCGCGGGCGGCTGAGCCCGCCCGTCGAGGTCCGGTCCCCTGAGCCCTGCTCCAGGGGCCGGGCCGAGCGACCGGGCCTCCCGGCCGGGCGGGCCGGCACGCGCCCGGCACCACGGCGAGCACTGCTCGCGGCCGCTGGTTGAGGTCCGTCCGATGTCTGGTGCGTGGACCAGCGCGTGGTTCCGGAGCTTCACGTGGGTGCCGATCCGCACGCCGGTCCCCGGCGGCGCCCGCCTGAGCTGTGCGGGAGCCTCGTCATCAAGCGTGCTCGGCAGCCGTCGTGCCCTTGCTGGTGTTGTGGTTCCCGTACGCGTCCCGGGCGGCCAGCAGGGCGGGCATGTGGTCCGCCGCCCAGCGCCGGCCGGCTGCGATGAGTTCGAGCAAGGTGCGACCCAGCGCGGTCAGTTCGTACTCCACTCGGGCGGGAACCTCGGCGTAGACGGTACGGGTGACCAGCCCATCGCGTTCCAGCGCTCGCAGGGTCTGGGTGAGCACCTTCAGGGTGGAGGCACGCAGGGGAACCCGGAGTTCGGAGAACCGCCGTGGCCCCTGCTCCAGACACAGGATGACCATGGCGGACCATTTGTCACCGACCCGGATCGGCATCGCACTGCTCGGGCAGGCCGGATGGAACATGTCGGGATCAAGCGGTCGCACCAGTACCCCCGTGGTAGCCAGATACCCTTGAAGTAACCATTATGTCGCGCACTACCTTCGCGTCGGCGGCGCAACCGATCGCCGCCTCTCCGGATCATTGATGCGAGGGAAGCATGCGTGCTGTCCGATTCCATGACTACGGATCACCCGACGTACTGCGCGTCGACGAAGTGCCCGTTCCCCAGCCGGGTCCTGGGCAGTTGCTGGTCCGGGTCACCGCCGCGGGCATCGGGTTCGCCGACGTCCAGATCCGGGCCGGGCTGATGCGGCAGACGGCCTTCCCCGATCTGCCGATGCCGTTCTCACCGGGCTTCGAGGTGGCGGGCACCGTGGCGGATGTCGGGCCCGGCGTCGATCCCGCGATGGTCGGCAGGCGGGTGGTGAGCGCCACTTCTGGTGGCGGTTACGCCGAGCTGGCGGTGGTGTCCGCCGCCGCGGCCCTGCCCTGCCCCGACGCCCTTGACGACCACCGGGCTCTGGCGCTGCTGGGTCAGGGTTCGACCGCGGTCGGGGTGATCCGGGCCGCAGCGCTGCGAGCGGGCGACACCGTACTGGTCGAAGCCGCCGCGGGCGGTGTCGGCAGCCTTCTGGTGCAGTTGGCCGGGCGGGCCGGCGCCACTGTGATCGGCGTTGCCCGAGGTGAGCGGAAACTGGCCGTGGCCAAGCGGCTCGGCGCGCACACAGTGATCGACTACACCGAGCCGGACTGGCACGAACAGGTCCGCGACGCGGCACGCGGCAGCGTCCAGGTGGTCCTGGAGACCACGGGCGGTTCGGTGTCGGAGGCCGCGTTCGACCTGCTGACCCCCGGCACCGGGCGCATGGTCGTCTACGGCACGACCAGCGGGCAGGCACCGCGCTTCGACCCGCTCGCGGTGTATCACCGAGGCGTCGCCGTGACCGGATTCGCCTCCATGGCCCTGACAGCGGACCAACAGGCCCGACTGCGCGACGAGGCGTTCGCCCTGGCCTCCAACGGGGCACTCAAGCCGGTCATCGGTGCTGTCCTGCCGCTGTCGAAGGCCGCCGCAGCGCATCAGGCCTTCGAGGACCGCACCACCATCGGCAAAACCCTCCTCGCACCCTGAACCCGGACCACCACCTCCACCGCCCGTCCGCCCGTCCGCCCGTTGTCCCGTCACACCGCCACCGGCAGCTCCCCCTCCAGCCACCCCGTCATCGTCCGCACATACGTGGCCGTCAGATGATCGTCGTTGCGGTACACCACCACGCTGCCGATGACCGCCGGGCACTCCCCGTCCCGGCAGAGCATCGACGTCGGGTCGATCAGGGACGCGCCGCCGACCTCCCGCGTCGCCACCTCGCCGACCTGTTCGAAGCCGAGCGCGGCGCTCTTCGCGGTGGCGCAGTCGGCCAGCGAGTCCATCGCGCCCGAGACACAGGACGGCACGTCCTGCTCAGGGTGCGGATTGTCGGCGAACGTCAGTACGTCCGCCCCCGTCCCGGTCAGGCGCCGCAGGGTCTTCGCGTAGCCCTCCTCGGTGAGTTCCGCGCCCGCTGTCTCGCCGAGCCGCCTGCCGTCGCTCACCACCGGCGTGGTCGCCCGCGCCCCGGTCACCACCAGGGCCGGCTGCTCGTCCTCGAGGTGCGTCAGTGCCGTCTCCCGCCAGGTGTCGCACTCGGTGTACGCCCGCTTCAGCTGCGTCGCCCACATCGTCACCTCGGCCGGTGAGCAGGCCGACTTGGTCAGCACCTCCAGGCGCCAGCCGCGCCGCTCGGCGATGCCGCGCAGCGCCGGTGCCCACTGCACCGCGTGCGAGTCGCCGAACAGCACCACGGTGGTGTCGGAGGACGTGTCGCCGTAGACGCAGCCCGACGCGAGGGCCGTGTCCAACTGGTCCACCAGACAGTCGTCGTGCGCCGCGTCCACGTCGTCCTCGGCCGACTCCGGCAACGGCCGCAGCGCGTCGGCGCTGCGCTGGAGTCCGGTGTCGCCCGCCGCCAGCACCGCCGCGCCGGGCGCGTCCACCGCCTCGGCCAGCCGGGTGCGCGGCACCGCCGTCCAGGACACCGCCCCGCACAGCACCGCGCCCGCCGTGCAGGCCGCGCCCAGCACCAGACCGGAACGGTGCGCCCGGACCGCCCGCTCGGGGGCGTGCCGGAAGCGGTTCTCCACGTAACGGTGGGTCAGCGCGGCCGGTATCCAGGACAGCGCGACCGCGAGCAGCGCCACCGACAGCGGCGGCTCGCCCAGCCACACCGCGGTGAAGGCGAGGAACGGCCAGTGCCACAGGTACCAGGAGTACGAGATCCGGCCGACGTACCGGACGGGGGCGAGGGAGAGCAGGCGGCCCGCCGGGGTGTCCACGGCCACCGCGCCGGCCGCGAGCACCGCCGCCGCACCGAGCACCGGCAGCAGCGCCCACGGCCCGGGGAACGCGGTGTCCGCCCCGAACCGCAGCGCCGCGCCGCCGATCACCGCGACCCCGGCGAGCCCCGTCGCCCCGGCCGCCCACCTGGGCACCCGCCGCCACCAGCCGCCCGGCACCAGTGCGAGCAGCCCACCGGCCGCCAGCTCCCAGTACCGGGTGCCGGTGGAGAAGTACGCCGCTCCGGCCGCCTGCCGGGTGAGAGTGACGGCGTACCAGAAGGAGCCGGCCGCCGTCACCGCGAGCACCCCGGCCAGCCAGGGCCGTACGCCCCGGCCGCGGCGTCGGCACCACCACGCCACCGCGATCAGCAGCAGCGGCCACACCACGTAGAACTGCTCCTCGACCGCCAGCGACCAGAAGTGCTGCACCGGGCTGGCCGCGGTGCCCAGCGCCGAGTAGTCGACCGCCTCGGCCGCCTGCCGCCAGTTGACGGCGTACAGCGCGGCGGTGACCACGTCCAGGAACACGCCGCGCAGATCGGCGGGCGGGACCAGCAGCCAGGCGGCCAGCACCACCGCGGCCAGCACGGTCAGGGCGGAGGGCAGCAGCCGGCGCATCCGGCGGGCGTAGAACCCGGTCAGCGAGACCCGGCCGGTGCGGCCCAGTTCCCGGACCAGCAGGCCGGTGATGAGGAAACCCGAGATCACGAAGAAGACGTCGACGCCGGCATAGCCGCCGGCCAGCCGGTCCGCACCGGCGTGGTACAGCAGCACCAGCCCGATCGCGAGCGCCCGCAGCCCCTCGACGTCGGGCCGGAAGCCGGGGCGGGCCGCGGGTACGGAGCCGGGTCTGTGCCGGGGCGGCACCACCTCCGGCGCCGCACCGCTCCCGCTCCCGTTTCCGCTCATGATCCGGCCGTCGTACATCCCCCTTCGCTATCACCCGCGGCTGTGCGCCCCCACCAAATGCCGGGGACTACTGCGGTCCGTACTTCCGGGTCCGCGAGCTGACCGCCCCCAGCACGCCCCGCGGCACCAGCTTCGCCGCGCCCATCAGCGCCTTGTAGCGGGGGTCGGGGATCGACAGCGACTTGCCCCGGGCCAGATCGTCGAGGGCCGCCGCGACCAGCTTGTCGGCGTCCAGCCACATCCAGTTCGGGATGGTGTCGGTGCCCATCCCGGCCCGCTCGTGGAACTCGGTACGGACGAAGCCGGGGGCCAGCGCCATCAGCCGTACGCCGCTGCCGGCCAGGTCCCGCGCCGCGCCCTGCGTGAACTGCACGACCCACGCCTTGGAGGCGCCGTACGTGCCGCGCGGGACGAAGGCGGCGACCGAGGCCACGTTGACCACGCCGCCCCGGCCGCGCTCGCGCATCGCCTCGGCCGCCGCCGACGTCAGCCGCAGCACCGCCTCGCAGTGCACCTTGAGCATCCGCAGCTCGTCGGCCATGGCGACGTCGAGATAGCGGCCCTTGTTGCCGAAGCCGGCATTGTTGATCAGCAGGTCGACCGGGTTCTTGCGGTCGCCCAGCCGGGCGGCCACCGCCTCGATGCCCGCGTCCTCGGCCAGGTCGGCGGTCAGCACCTCGGCCTCGATACCGTGCCGGTCGTGCAGCTCGGTCGCCTGCTCACGCAGCCGTTCGATGTTCCGGGCGACCAGCACCAGGTCGTGCCCGTCGGCCGCCAGCCGCCGCGCGAACGCGGCGCCGATGCCTGACGTCGATCCCGTAATCAATGCCGTTGTCATGGCGCAACATTAGTGACCCGGACTGTCCGCGTCCGGATCGCTCACCGAGCCTTCGACCAGTGAAGCGCCGGTGAAGGAGCGACAGCACTTTCTCCCCCGGTACGCGCGCTCGTCCGAAGCCCGTCGGCGTACGCCCGCGCCTTGGCCAGCGCCACCGGATGCAGGGCCTCGCCCGCCGCCAACAGCCCCGGCAGCAGCTCCCGCTCGGTGGTCACCGCGCGGAACTGCGTCGCCACCGTCACCTCGTGACCGGGCCGGTGCACGATCTCGACCGGGTCGCCCGCCCGCACCTCGCCGGGCACGATCACCCGCAGGTACGCCCCGGGCGCGCCCTTCTGCGTGAACCGCTTCACCCAGCGTTTCTCACCCAGATGGCCCTGGAAGGTGCGGCACGGGATGCGCCCGCTGGTGACTTCGAGGACCAGGTCCGGGCCGATCCGCCAGCGTTCGCCGATCAGCGCCCCGCAGACGTCGACGCCGACGGTGGTGAGGTTCTCGCCGAACGCGCCGGAGGGCAGGGGACGCCCCAGTTCGCGCTCCCAGTCGTCGAGGTCCTCGCGGGCCACCGCGTACACCGCCTGGTGCTCGCCGCCGTGGTGCCGGGTGTCGCAGACCGTGTCCCCGGCGACCCCGCTCGCCCCGTCCGGGCCCGGCGCCGCGATCCGCACCGGCCCGGCGGCCGGCCGCTTGTCGATGCCGGTCACCCCCTGCGGATGATCCGTGTACGGCACGGTTTCGGGACGGCCCAGATTCACCGACAGAAGCCTCATGGCGGCACGGTAGACGAGCCTTCATCAAAGCGTCGACGTATTTATCGCGCCCGTATCAAAGGTTCGCTTATCCTCGACGGTGTGATCGAGGCCCGTCATCTCCGCGTACTGCGTGCCGTGGCCGCCACCGGCTCCTTTTCGGCGGCGGGGCGCGAACTGGGCTGCACCCAGCCCGCCGTCAGCCAGCAGATGAAGGCCCTGGAGGCGTCCGTCGGCACGCCCCTGCTGGTCCGCGGTCCGCGCGACATGCGGCTGACCCAGGCCGGCGAGGCACTGGTCCGGCACGCCGCGGGCATCCTCGCCGGGCTGACCGCCGCC
Organism: Streptomyces sp. JW3; assembly: GCF_052216785.1. Lineage (NCBI taxonomy): Bacteria > Bacillati > Actinomycetota > Actinomycetes > Kitasatosporales > Streptomycetaceae > Streptomyces > Streptomyces sp. JW3. The sequence goes on from NZ_JBQOUX010000001.1 coordinate 107,713, forward strand.
GAGGAGGAGGTCGCCGCCATCGCCGGGCTGCGGGCCGGCCGGGTCCGGCTGGTCTCCTTCCCCAGCGGCAGCTCCACCCTGGTCCCCACCGCGCTGGCCGCGCTGCGCGCCGCCCACCCCGGCACCCGGGTCTCCCTGGAGGAGGCCGAACCGCCCGCCTCGGTCGAACTGCTGCGCGAGGGCGACTGCGATGTGGCGCTCACTTTCCGTTACGAGGGGGCGGCCGGCGGCGCCGAGGAGTGGGACGACCTCGTGGTCCGGCCGCTGCTGACCGACCGGCTGGTGGCCCTCGTCCCCGAAGGGCACGCGCTCGCCCGCGCGGAGTCCGTCGCCATCGGGGAGCTGGCCGAGGAGCCGTGGATCGCGGGCTGCCCGCGCTGCCGGGGGCAACTGGTCGAGGTGTGCGAGACGGCCGGTTTCGCCCCCCGGATCGACTTCGCGACCGACGACTACCCGGCGGTCGTCGGCCTGGTCGGGGCCGGCCTCGGAGTCGCCGTACTGCCCCAGCTCGCGGTCGAGTCGGTACGGCCGCGCGGTGCCCGCACGGTGCGCCTGGAGCCGGCCGTGCGGCGCGAGATCGTCGCCCTCACGCTGCCCGACCTGGCACAGGTGCCGGCCGTGACGGCGACGCTGGACGAGCTGGAGCGGGCCGCGGGGCGCTGACGCGCGCGTGCCACGCACGGCGCCCGGAGAAACGTTCCTTCAGCTGTTCGGGGCGGTGTCCGCGCCGCCGGCCACCGACGCCGCCGGCACCAGCCGGTTGCGCGCCCGCCCCATGAGTTCCTCGCGTTCGTCCTCGGTCAGGCCGCCCCACACGCCGTACGGCTCGCGCACCGCCAGCGCGTGCGCGGCGCACTCGGCGCGCACCGGACACCGCATGCAGACCTCCTTGGCCGAGTTCTCACGAGCGCTGCGGGCCGCGCCGCGCTCCCCCTCGGGATGGAAGAAGAGCGAGCTGTCCACCCCGCGGCAGGCGGCCAGCAACTGCCAGTCCCACAGGTCCGCGTTAGGTCCGGGAAGGCGGGAGAAATCTGCCATTGCGTGACCTCTTGTAACCGATATGGGTGGATGCCAGGGGCCCAGCATCCACGACCGTACAACTACGATCTAAGGAGATGAAAATATGACTCATTGCGAATCTAGTGCCAGACACCTCCAAAGCGGAAGAAAAGCGTCTAAATGGGGCACGGGTTGTGGTGAAAGGTTGAGGGTCTCCGCGCGTGACTGCGTTGTGTCCGGCCCCTCACGTAGAGTGCCGAAGACGACACACAGCCCCGTAACTCTTTCGAGTGACCGTCGTTGAGAGGGCGGAGGCGGTTGCAGGAACAAGCGCTCGGGCCGGCGTCCGAGACGGTGACCGCACAGGTGACGATTTCGTACCAGCCTGGAGGCTCAAGGTGACGCGCAGCAGCTGTGAGAGCCGCGGAGGACAGCCATGACATCCGTCCTCGTCTGCGACGACTCCCCGCTTGCCCGAGAGGCGCTCCGCCGCGCGGTCGCGACCGTGCCCGGCGTCGAGCGCGTGACGACGGCGGCCAACGGCGAGGAAGTCCTCCGCCGCTGGGGTGCCGACCGCTCGGACCTGATTCTGATGGACGTGCGCATGCCCGGTCTGGGCGGTGTCGAGACGGTCCGGCGGCTGCTGTCCGCCGACCCGGGCGCGCGCATCATCATGCTCACGGTCGCCGAGGACCTGGACGGCGTGGCCCTCGCGGTCGCCGCCGGCGCCCGTGGCTATCTGCACAAGGACGCCTCGCGCGCCGAACTGCGGGCCACGGTCACCCAGGCGCTCGCCGACCCGACCTGGCGGCTCGCCCCCCGGCGGCTGCGCTCGGCCGAGATGGGCGCCGCGCCCACCCTCACCGCACGCGAGATCCAGGTCCTGGAGGGCATGAGCCACGGCCGTTCCAACGCGGAGATCGGCCGTGAGCTGTTCCTCTCCGAGGACACCGTCAAGACGCACGCCCGGCGGCTCTTCAAGAAGCTCGGCGCCTCGGACCGGGCACACGCGGTGGCGCTCGGGTTCCGGTGGGGCCTGGTCCGGTAGGGCCTGTCGGATGACAGGCCCCAGGGGCAGCTCCGTGCGGCGGAGACCCACGGGACCGGGCTCCGTGCGGCGGAGACCCACGGGGCCCGGCGGAGGTGCGACAGACCCCGCTTACCGCCAGGTGAGCGGGGGTGACAAGCCGAACCGCCGGGTGCCCGCTGCTCGTTTCGGCGCCGATGCCGCATCCTTGAGGTGTGGAGTTCCTCGGGGACGAGTCGGTCGAGCGGGAGGGGAGGGCGCAGGGGATGAGTTCCGGCGCACCTGCTCATAACGCTTCGGTGCACAACAACGGACGCGGCGGAGCGGACCAGACGGCCGCAAGGCACCATGGACCGATGCGTGACGACGAGACGGCCCCCGGGCAAGGGGGAACAGTCGGTGCGCTCGTCCACCGCGCCGTAGACGGGGACGAGCAGGCCACGCACGACCTGCTCGCCCATGTTCATCCCCTCGCGCTGCGCTACTGCCGCACCCGGCTGTCCCGGCTGCCCGGCGACGCGCGTCACTTCGTCGAGGACCTCGCCCAGGAGGTCTGCGTCGCCGTACTCCTCGCGCTGCCGCGCTACAAGGACACCGGACGCCCGTTCGAGGCGTTTGTCTTCGCCATCGCCGCCCACAAGGTCGCCGACCTCCAGCGCGCCGCGATGCGCGGCCCCGGCTCCACCGCCGTCCCCTCCGACGAGATGCCCGAGCGGCCCGACGACTCGCTCGGCCCCGAGGAGCGCGCCCTGCTCAGCAGCGACGCCGAGTGGGCCAAGAAACTCCTCGCCAACCTCCCCGACAACCAGCGGGAACTGCTGCTGCTGCGCATCGCGGTCGGGCTCACGGCCGAGGAGACCGGCCAGATGTTGGGAATGTCACCCGGCGCGGTCCGCGTGGCGCAGCACCGGGCGCTGAGCCGGCTCCGGGCCCTGGCCGAGCAGTAGTTGCTCCGTTCGTCACTTCGGTGAACGGGCGGCCCGCCGCTTTCGTACGAACCTACGGCTGTCCGGGTTGCCATGATCGTGGAATGAGACACCCGCACTTCCCGTTAGCATGGACATCCGCACCGATCAAGGCCATTTGGGGAAGGTGTCATGACTGCGAACGTCGACGGAGTGCCCGGTAAATTCGCGACACTCGGGCTGACCTACGACGACGTGCTGCTGCTGCCGGGCGCCTCCGAGGTGCTTCCGAACGCGGTCGACACCTCGTCCCGCATCTCGCGCAACGTCCGGGTCAACATCCCGCTGCTCTCCGCGGCGATGGACAAGGTGACCGAGTCCCGCATGGCGATCGCGATGGCCCGCCAGGGCGGCGTCGGCGTGCTGCACCGCAACCTGTCCATCGAGGACCAGGCCAACCAGGTCGACCTGGTCAAGCGCTCCGAGTCCGGCATGGTGGCCAACCCCATCACCATCCACCCGGACGCCACCCTCGGCGAGGCCGACGCGCTGTGCGCCAAGTTCCGGATCAGCGGCGTGCCGGTCACCGACGACGCCGGCAAGCTGCTCGGCATCGTCACCAACCGTGACATGGCCTTCGAGACCGACCGGGCCCGCCGGGTGCGCGAGGTCATGACGCCGATGCCGCTGGTCACCGGCAAGGTCGGCATCTCCGGCGTGGACGCCATGGGGCTGCTGCGCCGCCACAAGATCGAGAAGCTGCCGCTGGTCGACGACGCCGGCGTGCTCAAGGGTCTGATCACGGTCAAGGACTTCGTCAAGGCCGAGCAGTACCCGGGCGCCGCGAAGGACGCCGAGGGCCGGCTCATCGTCGGCGCCGCCGTGGGCGCCAGCCCCGAGGCGCTGGACCGGGCCCAGGCGCTCGCCGAGGCCGGCGCGGACTTCCTGGTCGTCGACACCTCGCACGGCCACAACAGCAACGCGCTGAGCTGGATGGCCAAGATCAAGTCGAGCGTCGGCATCGACGTCATCGGCGGCAACGTCGCCACCCGGGACGGCGCCCAGGCGCTGATCGACGCCGGTGTGGACGGCATCAAGGTGGGCGTCGGCCCCGGCTCCATCTGCACCACCCGGGTCGTCGCCGGCATCGGCGTCCCCCAGGTCACCGCCATCTACGAGGCGTCGCTGGCGGCCCGCGCGGCCGGCGTCCCGCTGATCGGCGACGGCGGCCTCCAGTACTCCGGCGACATCGGCAAGGCGCTGGCCGCCGGCGCCGACACGGTGATGCTGGGCAGCCTGCTCGCGGGCTGCGAGGAGTCGCCGGGCGAGCTCCAGTTCATCAACGGCAAGCAGTTCAAGTCGTACCGCGGCATGGGCTCGCTGGGCGCCATGCAGTCCCGCGGCCAGGGGAAGTCGTACTCCAAGGACCGCTACTTCCAGGCCGAGGTCGCCTCCGACGACAAGCTGGTGCCCGAGGGCATCGAGGGCCAGGTGCCCTACCGCGGCCCGTTGGCCAACGTGCTGCACCAGCTCGTCGGCGGTCTGCGCCAGACCATGGGATACGTGGGCGCGGCCACCATCGAGGAGATGGAGTCCAAGGGCCGGTTCGTGCGGATCACCTCCGCCGGCCTCAAGGAGAGCCACCCGCACGACATCCAGATGACGGTCGAGGCACCGAACTACAGCCGTAACAAGTAGGCAGCCGTAAGCAGCGGCGATCTTCCCGAGGGCGGCCCCGGAGCGACCGGGGCCGCCCTCGTTCTGCCCGTCGGGGATACTGGAAGACGCTGCAACGCATGAGGGAAAGGCCACACACGTGACTGAGATCGAGATCGGGCGCGGCAAGCGCGGCCGCCGGGCGTACGCCTTCGACGACATCGCCGTCGTCCCCAGCCGCCGTACGCGAGACCCGAAGGAGGTCTCGATCGCCTGGCAGATCGACGCCTACCGCTTCGAGCTGCCGTTCCTGGCCGCCCCCATGGACTCGGTCGTCTCCCCGGCCACCGCCATCCGCATCGGCGAACTGGGCGGCCTCGGCGTACTGAACCTGGAAGGGCTCTGGACCCGCTACGAGGACCCGCAGCCGCTGCTCGACGAGATCGTCGGCCTGGACTCGGAGACCGCGACCCGCCGCCTCCAGGAGATCTACGCCGCCCCGATCCGCGAGGAGCTGATCGGGCAGCGCATCAAGGAGGTGCGCGACTCCGGCGTCGTCACCGCCGCCGCGCTCTCCCCGCAGCGCACCGCGCAGTTCTCCAAGGCCGTGGTCGACGCGGGCGTGGACATCTTCGTCATCCGCGGTACGACCGTCTCCGCGGAGCACGTCTCCGGTGCCGCCGAGCCGCTGAACCTGAAGCAGTTCATCTACGAGCTGGACGTCCCGGTGATCGTCGGCGGCTGCGCCACCTACACCGCCGCCCTGCACCTGATGCGCACCGGCGCGGCCGGTGTCCTGGTCGGCTTCGGCGGCGGCGCCGCGCACACCACGCGCAACGTGCTGGGCATCCAGGTCCCGATGGCCACCGCGGTCGCCGACGTGGCGGCGGCCCGCCGGGACTACATGGACGAGTCCGGCGGCCGGTACGTGCACGTGATCGCGGACGGCGGGGTCGGCTGGTCCGGCGACCTGCCCAAGGCGATCGCCTGCGGCGCCGACTCGGTGATGATGGGCTCCCCGCTGGCCCGCGCGACGGACGCGCCGGGCCGGGGCCACCACTGGGGCATGGAGGCCGTCAACGAGGAACTGCCGCGCGGCAAGAAGGTCGACCTCGGCACGGTCGGCACGCTGGAGGAGGTCCTCACCGGGCCGTCCCACCACCCCGACGGCTCGATGAACCTGTTCGGCGCCCTGCGCCGCGCGATGGCCACCACCGGCTACAGCGAGCTGAAGGAGTTCCAGCGGGTCGAGGTGACGGTGGCGGACTCGCAGCATCGGCGGTAGCCGGCAGCCGGCAGTCGGTGTCGGCAGTTGGTTGTACGGAGGCCGGTCGTCCCTGGTGGGACGGCCGGCCTTCTTGTTGTTCGTGCGCTCGGCGTCCGGTGTCCGGCGGGCCGGGTACGGGGGCGCGCAGGGTGTCCGGGGGGCGCATGGTCGTCTTCGGGGCGAATACGCCGGGTGGCGCCGTCGCGCGCCGGTAACGTCCGTGTCCGGCGGCCCAGTTCTCTGGGACGCCCCCTTCCAAGGAACGCGTTCCGGACCCCGTCCCCTCGGGGCCCGGCCCGAATTCCAGACGCGCCGCCCACCGGGCTGACGGCGGCATCGTGGAAGGGGGCGTGCCCATGGGACGTCACCGCAAGCCCACCCGCTGGGACCGGATCCGTCTTCGGATGGTTCAGTGCCGGAGGAGGTGGATCTTGCGGATTTTCGGATGGTGAGCGGCCACCCCTATGCGAACTAGGGGTGGACACTCCGTGATCCATCTTGGAGTCCATCGCAGTACCCGCTGCGGTGGGCTCCGCCCCTACGGTACCCACGTAGCGCCCCGTCCACCACCAACCCCGTGGCACGACCGGCCTCCGCGCGCCCCTTCACAACCGGTGCGCCGCCCCCGTGGGCGTGGCTCCCCGGGTGTCCAGCAACAACTGGGCCTTCACCGAGAGGCCCTGGAGGTCGTACGTGCGGTGCTGCTGGAGGAGGATCGTCAGGTCGGCGGCGGCGGCGGACTCGTAGAGGGAGTCGGCGCGGGGGATCGGGCGGTCGAGGACCGTCCAGGCCGGGATGTGCGGGTCGTGGTAGCTGACCGCGGCGCCCATCGAGATCAGCCGGGTCGCGACCTCCTGGGCCGGGGTGCCCTGCTGGTCGGCGAGATCGGCCTTGTACGTGACGCCGAGCAGGAGCACGCGGGCGCCGCGCGCGGACTTGCCGTGCTCGTTGAGGAGGGCGGCGGCGCGCTGCACGACGTAGCGGGGCATCTGGCTGTTGACCTGCTGGGCGAGTTCGACCATGCGCAGGCTGCGGGGGGCGTGGCCGGTCAGGTCCTGGGGGACGGAGTGGCCGCCGACGCCGGGGCCGGGGCGGAAGGTCTGGAAGCCGAACGGCTTGGTCTCCGCGCAGCGGATGACGTCCCAGAGGTCGACGCCGAGGTCGTGGCAGAGGACGGACATCTCGTTCACCAGTGCGATGTTCACATGGCGGAAGTTGGTCTCCAGGAGCTGGACCGTCTCCGCCTCCCGCGGGCCACGCGCGCGTACCACCTTGTCGGTGAGGCGGCCGTAGAAGGCGGCGGCCGACTCGGTGCAGGCGGGGGTGAGGCCGCCGATGACCTTCGGCGTGTTCGTGGGAGTGAAGTCGCGGTTGCCGGGGTCGACCCGGCTGGGGGAGTAGGCGAGGTGGAAGTCGCGCCCCGCGCGCAGGCCGGAGCCGGTTTCGAGGAGCGGGCGGAGGAAGTCCTCCGTGGTGCCGGGAGGGACGGGTGACTCCAGGATCACCGTGGTGTGCGGGCGCAAATGTGCCGCCAGGGTGCGTGCGGCCGCCTCGACCTGGCCGAGGTCCGGGCCGCCGCCCTCGCCCGGCGGGGTCGGGGCGCAGATGACCGCCGTGCGCACCCGGCCCAGCTCGGCCGGTCCGGCGGCCGTCCGGAAGCCCCCGGCGAGCATGCGGCGCAGTTCGGCCGGGGACAGGGAGCCGGCCTCGGGGCCGGTCCGGTAGCCGAGGGTGGGGAGGCCGGCGGCGATGGCGGCCTGGGCCAGGGGCAGGCCGTAGGGACCGAGTCCGATGACGGCGAGATCTGCGGGCATGGCGTGGGCCGTCCTTCCCAGTAGCCGGAGCGGGACAGGTGCGCAAGCCCTGTGGACAGGACGGGCGAGCACAACGTCAGACTAGGAGTAAATATGACCGATTTGTGGGATTGGTCGACCGAGTTTCGGTGAGTGTTGGCGGCGGTACTGGGGCTCCGTCTGCCGGGAGCGCCCGCTGAGGTTGTCCACAGGGCACGGGTGCGTGTGGCTGAAGTCGGGCAACCCGGTCAGAATCTGGGCATGGGGGGTACAGGGAACGACCGGGCTTCGCCTGTCGGACGGGTGCGGCCGACGCGACCGATCAACGGATGAGCGGGAGGCAGCGGTGAGGACAGCGACACTGGGCCCGGCGCAACGCGCGGAGTCGCTCGCGGCCATGGCCGAGCGAGAACTGGACGTGCTGGTCGTCGGCGGCGGCGTGGTGGGCGCGGGCACCGCCCTGGACGCCGTCACCCGCGGCCTGTCCACCGGACTGATCGAGGCGCGGGACTGGGCGTCGGGCACCTCCAGCAGGTCGAGCAAGCTGATCCACGGCGGCCTGCGTTATCTGGAGATGCTCGACTTCGCCCTGGTGCGGGAGGCACTGAAGGAGCGCGGGCTGCTGCTGGAGCGGCTGGCCCCGCACCTGGTGAAGCCGGTGCCGTTCCTGTACCCGCTTCAGCACACGGGGTGGGAGCGGCTGTACGCCGGTTCGGGCGTCGCGCTCTACGACGCGATGTCGATGGCCCGCGGGCACGGCCGGGGGCTGCCCACGCACCGCCATCTCACGCGCCGTCACGCTCTGCGGGTGGCACCGGCGCTGAAGAAGGACGCCCTGGTCGGCGCGCTTCAGTACTACGACGCGCAGGTGGACGACGCCCGCTTCGTGGCGACCCTGGTGCGCACCGCGGCGTCGTACGGCGCGCCGGTCGCCAACCGCGCGCGGGTGACCGGTTTCCTGCGCGAGGGCGAGCGGGTCGTCGGCGCCCGGGTGGAGGACGTGGAGGGCGGCGGCGAGTACGAGATCCGCGCCAAGCAGATCGTGAACGCCACGGGCGTGTGGACCGACGACACGCAGTCGCTGGTGGGGGAGCGCGGGCAGTTCCACGTCCGGGCCTCCAAGGGCATCCACCTCGTCGTCCCCAAGGACCGCATCAACTCCTCGACCGGGCTGATCCTGCGCACCGAGAAGTCGGTGCTGTTCGTCATCCCCTGGGGCCGGCACTGGATCATCGGCACCACCGACACCGACTGGGACCTCGACAAGGCCCACCCGGCCGCCTCCAGCGCGGACATCGACTACCTGCTCCAGCATGTGAACTCCGTCCTCTCCGTGCCGCTGACCAGGGACGACGTCCAGGGCGTGTACGCGGGGCTGCGCCCGCTGCTGGCCGGCGAGTCGGACGCCACCAGCAAGCTGTCGCGCGAGCACACCGTCGCCCACCCGGCGCCGGGGCTGGTCGTGGTGGCGGGCGGCAAGTACACGACGTACCGGGTGATGGCCAAGGACGCGGTCGACGAGGCCGTGCACGGACTCGACATGCGGGTCGCCGACTGCGTCACCGAGGACGTGCCGCTGCTGGGCGCCGAGGGCTTCTCGGCCCTGTGGAACGCGCGGGCCCGGATCGCCGCCCGCACCGGCCTGCACGTCGTCCGGGTGGAACACCTGCTGAATCGGTACGGCACCCATGCCGAGGAGGTGCTGGAACTGATCGCCGCCGACCCCTCGCTCGGCGATCCGCTGCCGACCGCCGACGACTATCTGCGCGCCGAGATCGTGTACGCCGCCTCGCACGAGGGGGCCCGGCACCTGGATGACGTGCTCACCCGCCGCACCCGCATCTCCATCGAGACCTTCGACCGGGGCACCCGCAGCGCCCGGGAGGCGGCCGAGCTGATGGCGCCGGTGCTGGGCTGGGACAAGGACCAGATCGAGCGCGAGGTCCAGCACTACGAGAAGCGGGTGCAGGCCGAGCGGGAGTCGCAGCGCCAGCCCGACGACCTGACCGCGGACGCGGCGCGGCTGGGGGCGCCGGACATCGTGCCGTTGTGATGCTCGTGGGGCCGTAGCGGTCGCTGCGGTCGGATCGACCGCATTCACTCGAACGGGTGTCTGCGGTCGGGATATCCGAGCGAACTCCGGCCGTTCTACTGGGTGCGGGGGCAGGACTCGGCGGTGGGTCTGCACACGGTGACACCGCAGGGGACCAGGGGAGGAGGTGCCGGACAGACCCAGTCGGACGGGCAGATGCTTCTCCACGGGGTCCGGGGGCGACGGACGGGATGGGAGCGAGCGGGACCAGAACCACGGGGAGGGACAGAAGCGTCCGAAGCGGTGGCATCACGGTTCCTCCCTCGTCGCACCCGTCATGGGCGGCGCGACGGCCGGTTCACCGGACCGTCCGGGACGTGGGACCGTGGGGCGCGGCCAGGGGCACCCTGGGCGTCGAGCACTTGTCGGGTGAGAGACAATGAAGGCTCTGTCAGGGCGGGTTGCATGAGGGGACGCATGTCGGAGGCGGAGCGGGCGGGGACATCCCGTCAGGACAAGAGCGCACGTCTCCTCGCCGGGCGGTACCGGCTGGGAGACGTGCTCGGCCGCGGCGGCATGGGGACGGTGTGGCGGGCCCAGGACGAGACCCTGGGACGCACGGTCGCCGTCAAGGAGCTGCGGTTCCCGACCAACATCGACGAGGAGGAGAAGCGGCGCCTGATCACGCGGACGCTGCGCGAGGCCAAGGCGATCGCGCGGATCCGCAACAACAGCGCCGTGACGGTCTTCGACGTGGTCGACGAGGACGACCGGCCGTGGATCGTGATGGAACTCGTCGAGGGCAAGTCGCTCGCCGAGGTCATCCGGGAAGACGGCCTGCTGGAACCGAGGCGGGCGGCCGAGGTGGGGCTGGCCGTGCTGGACGTGCTGCGGTCCGCGCACCGCGAGGGCATCCTGCACCGCGACGTGAAGCCGTCCAACGTGCTGATCGCCGAGGACGGCCGGGTCGTGCTCACCGACTTCGGCATCGCCCAGGTCGAGGGCGACCCGTCCATCACCTCCACCGGCATGCTGGTCGGCGCTCCCTCTTACATCTCCCCGGAGCGGGCCCGCGGGCACAAGCCGGGACCGGCCGCCGACCTGTGGTCGCTGGGCGGGCTGCTGTACGCGGCGGTGGAGGGCACCCCGCCGTACGACAAGGGCTCGGCGATCGCCACGCTCACCGCCGTGATGACCGAGCAGTTGGAGGAGCCGAAGAACGCCGGTCCGCTGCGGGACGTCATCTACGGACTACTCACCAAGGACCCCGCCCAGCGGCTCGACGACGCGGGCGCCCGCGCACTGCTCAACAAGGTGATCCACGCGCCCGCGAGCACGCCGGCCGAGCCGATGGACGCGACCAAGGTCGTGCCGCTGCCCGCCCAGCCGGACGAGCGGTCCGGGAGCAGGCGGGGCGAGGAGGCCGGGGAGCGGCTGAAGGGCGCGCTGCGCTCCGTGCGCAAGGCCGCGGTCTCGGCCGGAGCGGCCGGGGCGGCCGCCGGTGCCCGCGCCAAGTCCCGGAGCGGGTCCGCCACCACTGGCTCTGCCGCCACTGGCTCCGCCGCCACTGGCTCCGCCACCACCGGGACCGGCACGGGCGGGTCGGCGGGTGCCGCGGCGGGCGGCGCCGGTGCGACGGCGGCCACGCCGGCCGCGTCCGGCGCGGGAAGCGGGAACGCGGCGGCGGGCGGCCGGAGTTCGGGCTGGCCCGTGATGACGCCGCCGGACCTGCCGTCCCGGCCCGCGCCGAAGGCATCCCTCACCGACGTGGTGCCGCGCCGCACCCTGGTGATCATCGCGGTGGTCGTCGTACTGGCCGTGCTCGGCACCGTGCTGGCCCTCACGCTGGGCGGCGACGACGGCGAGAACAGCGCCGGCGGTGCCGGGACCACGGCCTCGGCCACCACGGGCGACGAGACCAAGCAGGACGACGGCACGGACGGCGCCGGGTCGCCGGGCGCCACCCCGGACGGCTCGACGGGCGCGGAGGCGAGCGCGTCCGACGGAGCGGGCACGGGCGGTTCCGCAGAGAACACGGCGGACACGGAGGACGAGGACGGGGACTCGACGGAGTCGGCGGACTCCGACGACGGAGCCGTTTCCACGCACGAGGGCGACCAGGGGTACGAGATAGGACTGCCCGAGGGCTGGAAGTACCAGACCACGGGCTCCTCGGGCGACCGGTTCACCGGTCCGGACGGGCAGAAGCTGCTCGTCGCCTGGACGTCCACGCCGAAGGACGACCCGGTGGCGGACTGGAAGAACCAGGAGCGGTACATGACGCGCTCCCAGTACAAGAAGATCCGCATAGAGGAGGTGGACTACCGGGGGTGGAACGCGGCCGACTGGGAGTTCACCTATGTGGACGGCGGCACCAAGTACCGCACGACCGACCGGGGATTCGTCGTCGACGACGAGCACGGCTACGCGCTCATGTACACCGCCAAGGCCGCCGACTGGGGGACTGACCAGCGCCGGGAGACCTGGCAGACGCTGACGAAGTCCTTCGAGCCGGCCCCCTGAACCCGCCCCGCGCCCGGCGTGCGCGGGTTTGGTGGCGCCGATATCTGGTGACACCTCTTTGCGGGTTGCCTCCGGCACGTATCGTGAGTGCTTGCGGACCGTACGCAGCAACAACGGGACGCGGGGCGAACGGAATTGACCGACCGGGATGACCGACCGTGCCGGGGGAGGCAACGTGGACGAGTACGCGGGACGGGTCCTCGCCGACCGCTACCGGCTGCCGCTGCCGCCCTCCGACGAGTACGAACTCGCCGAGACCCGGGCCTTCGACACCTACAGCGGGCAGGAAGTGCTGGTCAGGCAGGTGCCGTTGCCCGAGGTCGTCGAGGCCGAGGTGCTCGACGCGGAGGGGCTGCCCGACGGGTTCACGCCGCGTGACGGTGCTCCGCGCCGGCCGGTCCAGCGGTCCTCGGCCGCGCGCGGCAGTACGCGGCGCCCGGCCGACCCCGTGGTGCGGCGGGCGGTGGAGGCGGCGCAGGCCGCGGCGAGCATTCCCGACCATCCCCGGCTCGACCAGGTCTTCGACGTGTTCGCCGAGGGCGGCTCGTTGTGGGTGGTGAGCGAACTGGTGCCGGCCCGGCCGCTGGCCGCGCTGCTCGCCGAGCAGCCGCTGACCCCGTACCGGGCGGCCGAGATCGCCTCCGACGTCCTGATGGCCCTGCGGGTGCTGCACGCGCACGGCTGGGTGCACCGGAACATCACCGCCCGCACGGTGCTGGTCTGCGACGACGGCCGGGTGATGCTGACCGGCCTCGCGGTCGGCGCGGCGGAGGAGGCGCTGTGCGGGTACGACCCGGTGCCGGGGGACGACGAGGAGGACGGGGCGGGGGAGGGATCGGCTGGTGTGAGTGGGGTCGGCGGTGCCCATGGTCCCAGCCGCCCCAAGGGGCCCGGTCGTCCGAGCGGTCCCAGCGGCCCCAGCGGTCCCAGCGGTCCCCACAGCGGCAACGGACACGACCGCCCCGTAGCGCCCGACGTCGCTCAGCTGGACCCCGAGGCCGCTCGGCGGGCCGCTATTCAGGCGCGGGTGGCCGAGGTGCTGCCGGGGCAGGGGGCCGCGGGGGCGAACGGGCGCGGTGACACGGCCGGGCCGCGGGCGCTCGGGGAGGGCAGCGGGGATGTCCGGGCCGCGCGGGCCGGGGCGATCGCCGCCTACCGGGCGGGAGCGCGGGCCGCGGCCCGGGTCCAGGAGGCGGAGAACGGCCGGGCGGCCCTGCCCGGCGCCCGCCCCGCCCCCGACGCGAACGCGTTGCCGTACGGCTCCGGCGGGACCCCGCCGGGACAGATCACCGATCCCTACGGCGTCCGCACCACCTCCTGGCCCGGTGCCGCGCCCCGGACGGCGGACGACGCACGGTCCGCCGCCGGTTCCGCCGGTTCCGCCGGAACCGTCAGCCCTTCCGGCCAGACCGCGCTGCCCGCCACGCCCACGCCCACTCCCCCGGCAGACGCGCCCGCCCCGGCGCCCAGCCGTTGGGACGACCTGGTCGCCAAGACGCCCGTGCGCCGGGGACCGGCCACCGCGCTCGCCGCCGAGCGGGCCCGGCAGGCCAGGATGGCGGTGGTCGGCCCGGTGACCGAGCGCTGGGCCCCGGAGCAGGCCGGCCCGGTGCACGAGAACTGGCAGCTCGCGCCCCCGATCGGCCCCGCCACCGACCTGTGGGCGCTCGGCGCCCTGCTCTTCCGTGCCGTACAGGGACACGCGCCCTACCCGGAGGAGTCCACGGCCGAGCTGGTGCAGATGGTGTGCGCGGAGCCGCCGGCCTATGCCGAGGAGTGCGGGCCGCTCAGGCCGGTCGTGGAGTCGCTGCTGCGGCAGGACCCGACCGAGCGGCTGGACTTCGAGGAACTGCGCGGCTGGCTGCGTTCCCTCGTCCGCTCGGCGCCCGAGCCGGACGCCGGGCTGTACGTCGTCCCGGCCCCGCCGGCCGACGCGAGCCGGCTGCCGATCGTCCGTCGCCGGGGCGAGCTGGTGCGCAGGCGGCGCGCCGGGCTGCCCGCGCACCACGGGCGGCACAAGCGGGCCAAGCAGGAGGCGCGTTCCCCGCGCCGGCTCGGCCGCACCCTGCTGCTGCTGATACTGCTCGGCATGGCCGCGCTGATCGCGTACGCCATGCTCTTCATGCCGAAGGACAAGGAGAGCGGAGCCGTCGGGGAGGCGGGCCGGGTGGCCGGTTCGGCGGACCCCGGCGACGAGCCGCGGCCCGAACGCGAGTCGCCGCGGGAGACGAAGGGCACGGACGGGTCGGCGGGATCGGACAAGGGGGCGGACCCCTCCCGGTCGGCGGGTTCCACCGAGCCGCAGACCACCGAGACCCAGGCCGCCGACGGCTTCACCCTGCGCAAGGACCCGGAGGGATTCCGGGTCGCCGTCGCCGAGGGCTGGAAGCGCACGGCGGTCAACGGACGCGGCCAGATCGTCTACGCGGACGGCGACTTCGAGCTGATCGTCGTCCCCGGCCGGGACGGCAGCGACGACTTCGGCGGCGACCCGATGACGTATCAGCGGGACCGGGAGCCGGAGTTGCAGCCCTACCGCGACTCCAGCTGGGCCACCTCCGCCGGGCTGAAGTCCATCGAGGTGGGCGGGCGGTCGATGGCCGAGGGACAGTTCACCTGGACCGGCGACGACGGGGGCGAGCTGTTCGTGCGCAACCTCGCCATCCTGATCGACGGGCACTACCACGTGGTGCAGGTACGCGGCCCGGAGGCGGACCGCGACGAGGTGACCAGGCTGTTCGAGCAGGCGTCGGCGACGTACCAGTACACCGGTTGAGCGTCACCATCCGGCTCTGCGCATCCGGCTCTGTGTATCCGTCTCTGTGCCTTCTTCTGTCTGATTGCCGGTCATATCCGCTGCCGCGTGACGTGACTTGAGCGTCCTTGGTTGCTTCGGGGAGCGGAAAGCGACAACCGTCACAGAGCGGTCTCCGGGGCACCCCACCGGTTCCCTGAAGGGAGGCCGGTCCCTACGCTGACCCTGTCAAGAGCATTGCGGGGCAACGTGAATCAGATGCAGGGCCAGCTCCTCGCGGGCCGCTACCGGCTCGGCGACGCCATCGGCAGCGGTGGCATGGGCCGAGTGTGGCGCGCCCATGACGAGGTGCTGCACCGAGTCGTCGCCATCAAGGAGTTGACCGCCGCGCTGTACGTCGCCGAGAGCGACCGGGCGGTACTGCTGGCCCGCACCCGGGGCGAGGCGCGTGCGGCCGCGCGGATCAACCACCCGGCCGTCGTCACCGTGCACGACGTACTCGAACACGACGGCCGGCCGTGGATCGTGATGGAGCTCGTCGAGGGCCGTTCGCTGGCCGACGCGGTCAAGGACGAGGAACGCGTCGAGCCGCGGGAGGCGGCCCGGATCGGCCTGTGGGTGCTGCGCGCCCTGCGCGCCGCGCACGCGGCCGGGGTGCTGCACCGCGACGTGAAACCGGGCAACGTCCTGCTCGGCGCGGACGGCCGGGTGCTGCTCACCGACTTCGGCATCGCGCAGATCGAGGGCGACAGCACCATCACCCGTACCGGGGAGGTCGTCGGGTCGGTCGACTACCTGGCGCCCGAACGCGTCCGCGGCCACGATCCGGGCCCGTCCTCCGACCTGTGGGCGCTCGGCGCGACGCTGTACACGGCGGTGGAGGGCAGATCGCCGTTCCGCCGGACCTCGCCGCTGACCACCATGCAGGCGGTGGTCGAGGAGGAGGCCGAACCGCCGCGGCACGCCGGTCCGCTGGAACCCGTCGTCAACGCGCTGCTGCGCAAGGACCCGGCCACCCGGCCCTCCGTGGCGGAGGCCGAGCAGATGCTGGCCGAGGCGGCGGAGGGACGCCGGTCGGACGCGGCGCAGGCGTACGTTCCGACGCGGTACGCGGGTACGGGGACCTACGCCGACGCCCACAGCGGCGCCGACCAGGCGTGGCCCGCCCCGGCCGACGCGGCCGGGCAGCCCTCGATGACCGCGCCGACGGCGGTCACCCCCAGCGCGCCTCCCACCGCCGCAGCCACCGCCGTCCCCACCGGCGCTCCCACTTCCGCCGACCAGGGCGCCACGCCCGCCACCGGCTTCGCCCGGGCCGGACAGCCGCCGGCCGCCACGTATCAGACCGGCGCGACGTACCCGCCCGGCGCCGCGTATCCGCCCGCCGGCGGGACACCGACCGCCGCGACCCCGGTGGCCGCCGCGCCGCGCCGCGGCCGCCGGCTGCGTACGGTCGTGCTGGCCGTGCTGGTCGCCGCGCTGATCGGCGGCGGCACCGCCGTGCTGGTGCGCATGACGCAGGACGGCGGCGGCAGCGAGGACGACGCCTCGACCTCCGTGTCCGCCTCGCCGAGCGCGTCGGCCGGTGCCACGGGCGACGCCACGGACGGTGCGGCGGACGAGGGCTCCGGGGACTCCGGGGACTCCGGGGACTCCGGGGACTCCGGGAGCTCGGGTGACTCCGAGGCGTCGGAGGGGTCCGTGCCGGCCGGCTGGGTCCGCCGTACCGACCCGTTCGGTTTCAGCCTCTCGCTGCCCGAGGGCTGGACCCGCCAGGTGTACGGCGAGGACGGCGACCTCAGACAGGTCGACTACACGCCAGACGGCGGCGAGCACTTCATCCGTATCGCCGTCGACACCTCGCCCGACTTCGACGATCCCTACGCCCACCAGCTCCGCCTGGAGGAACGGCTCCAGAGCCTGGTCGACTACGAACGGCTGACGCTGAAGGAGAACAACTACCGGGACTACCCCAGCGCCCGCTGGGAGTACACCTGGACCGCCCTCGCCAAGGACATGCCCTTCCCCGGACCGCGCCGGGCCATCGAGGAGATGTACCTGTCCCAGGACGGCGTCGAGTACGCCATCTACATGTCCTCGCCCGTCGCGGACTGGTCCACGGCGCGCGAGCAGTTCGACGCGGTGCTGCGGAGCTGGCGGGAAGGCACCGGCTGACGCGGGTACGGCGCACAGGGCTGGACCGGGCGGTCCGGCCCGGGTCGGCCTGAGCTGGACACTGAGCTGGCCCGGCCCAGCCCGGCCCGGCCCATCCCGCCCCGGGTCGGTTGTCGGCCACCCGCGGCCCGGCGCCCCGGAAGTGGCCCGTACCGTGCGGCATGATGGGGCGCATGGTGACCGAGGGGGCGGACGGGCGTGTCATCGCGGGCCGTTACCGGCTTCTGTCGCGGATCGGGCGCGGCGGCATGGGCGTGGTGTGGCGGGCGACCGACGAACTGCTCGGCCGGCAGATCGCCGTCAAGGAACTGCCCTACGACGAGACCCTCTCCGTCGCCGAGGCCCGGCAGCGGCGGGAGCGTACCCTGCGCGAGGCCCGCGCGGTCGCGCAACTGACCCACCCGCACATCGTCGTCGTCCACGATGTCGTCGAGGAGGACGAACGCACATACCTGGTCATGGAGTTGGTCGACGGCGGCTCGCTGGCCGACCGCGTCGCCCGGTACGGCCCGGTCGGCCCGGCGGAGGCGGCCCGGATCGGGCTCGCCCTGCTCGGCGCCCTGCGCACCGCGCACGCGGCCGGGGTGCTGCACCGGGACGTGAAGCCGTCCAACGTGCTGGTCGCCGAGGGCGGCCGGATCGTGCTCACCGACTTCGGCGTCGCCCAGGTGCCGGGCGCCACCACGCTCACCGAGGCGGGTTCGTTCGTCGGCTCGCCCGAGTACACCGCGCCCGAGCGGATGGCCGGCGGCGGCACCGGCCCGGAGTCCGACCTGTGGTCGCTGGGCGCGCTGCTGTGCGCCGTCCTCAGCGGCGAGTCCCCGTTCCGCCGGGACTCGCTGGGCGGCATCCTGCACGCCGTCGTCTCCGCGGAGATAGCGCCGCCACCGCAGGCCGGGCCGCTGCTGCCCGTCGTCAACGGTCTGCTCGAACGCGACCCGCGGCGACGGCTGGACGCGGCGGAGGCGGAGCGGATGCTGAACGCCTATCTGACCACGGGCCGCATCCCCGTACCGCCCGGAACCGGGCCTGCCAGCAGGACCGGGATGGGTATCGGGATCGGTGTCGGTATCGGGATGAGGAACAGGACTGGAAACAGGACCGGCAACAGGCCCGGCAACGGGACCGGGACCGGGACGGGGGCCGGGACCGGTCGACCGCGCTCCAGACGGACCGTCCTCACGGCCGCCCTGTTGGCCGCCGCGACGGCCGGCGCCGGCATCTCCGCGGCGGTCCTGCTGATCGACGGCGCCGGCGACGAGGACGGCGACGACAACCCGCCGCCGGCCTCCGCGCCGGGAACGGCCACCGGCGGCACCGGTCCCTCGCCCCCGATGCCCACCGCCACGGTCACCGTGACCCGCACGCCCGCCTCTCCCCGGTCCCCGACCTCCCCGACCTCCCCGCACTCCCCGGCGTCCACGCCCGCGGCCTCACCTTCCGAACCCCCCAGCGCCTCCGAATAACCCCCTGATCAGCACGTTCGTTGCCACCGATCACTGGCGCCATGTGAGCACTCGGTGAATCTGCGTTACCGACGGGTACACAAGGGCCCCCGGCGCGGCATACCCTGCCGCTCATGACGGACGCGCAGGCCCTGGAGAGCACCGAGAGCACCGAGAAGACCGCCGCGGAGCGGACCGGCCCGGCACCGGCCGGCACCAACCCCCTCGCCCCCGCACCGGCGGGCGCCCGCACCGCCGCCGACGTGGTCACCCCCGAGCTGATCGCCCAGCTCACCAAGGGCGTGACCGGTTCCGGACGGACGGTCAGCCACGCGCCGTTCACCGGCGAGAAGCTGGCCGACCTGCCGGAATCCAGTCCCGCGGACGTCGCCGAGGCGTTCGGCCGGGCCCGCGCCGCCCAGCCGGCCTGGGAGCGGACCCCGGTCCGGGAGCGGGCGGCGGTCCTGCTCCGCTTCCACGACCTGGTGCTGGCGCGGCAGGCCGAGGTGCTGGACCTGATCCAGCTGGAGACCGGCAAGGCCCGGCTGCACGCCCACGAGGAGGTGCAGGCCGTCGCCGTCGCCGCCCGGCACTACGGCCGCCGCGCCGCCGGATACCTGCGGCCGAAGCGGCACACCGGTGCCGTACCGGCCCTGACCAAGGTCACCGAACTGCGCCACCCGCGCGGGGTCGTCGGCCAGATAGCCCCCTGGAACTACCCCCTCGAACTGTCCGTCGGCGACGCGCTGCCCGCCTTCGTCGCGGGCAACGCGGTCGTGATGAAGCCGGACACCGAGACCTGCCTGACCGCGCTGTGGGCCCGTGACCTGCTGGTCGAGGCCGGGCTGCCCGCCGACGTCTTCCAGGTGGTCCTGGGCGAGGGCCCGGTGGTCGGCCCCGAGGTGGTCCGGCACGCCGACTACGTCTCCTTCACCGGCTCCACCCGCACCGGCCGCGAGGTCGCCCAGGGCGCCGCCGCCCGGCTGGTCGGCGTCTCCCTCGAACTCGGCGGCAAGAACGCCATGCTGGTCCTGGAGGACGCCGACGTGGAGAAGGCCGCGGCGGGCGCCGTCCGGGCCTGCTTCTCCTCGGCCGGCCAGCTCTGCATATCCATCGAGCGGCTCTACGTCCACGAGTCCGTCGCCGACGCCTTCCTGGCGCGCTTCGCCGCCCGCACCAGGGCGATGCGGCTGGGCAACTCCCTGGCCTACGGCGCCGACATGGGCTCACTGGTGGGCGAACGGCAGCTGGAAACCGTACAGCGGCACGTGGCGGACGCCGTGGCACGGGGCGCGAAGGTGATCGCCGGCGGGGTCGCGCGCCCGGACATCGGCCCGTACTTCTACGAGCCGACCATCCTGGAGGGGGTCGCGGCGCCCATGACGGTGTGCACCGAGGAGACCTTCGGCCCGGTCGTCTCCGTCCACCGCTTCCACACCGAGGAGGAGGCCGTCGAGCACGCCAACGCGACGCCGTACGGCTTGAACTCCTCGGTCTGGACCAAGGACGCCCGGCGTGGCGGCAAGGTCGCCGCCCGGCTGCGCACCGGCACGGTCAACATCAACGAGGGATACGCCTCCGCCTACGGCAGCGTGCAGGCGCCGATGGGCGGCATGAAGGACTCCGGGCTCGGCCGCCGGCACGGCTCCGAGGGCATCCTCAAGTACACCGAGGCGCAGACCGTCGCCCACCAGCGGCTGCTGCCGATGGCCCCCTCCCTCGGCATGGACGACGAGGCGTACGCCCGGTTCATGTCCCGCAGTCTGCGCCTGATGAAGGCGTTCCGGCTGCGCTGACCGGCCGCCGGCTCCCGGCCACCCACCACCCGCACGCGAAACTCAACGAGGAGACCACCGTGCCCCAGGACGCGTACGACTACGACGTCATCGTCGTGGGCTCAGGCTTCGGCGGCTCGGTGAGCGCCCTGCGCCTCACCGAGAAGGGCTACAAGGTCGGCGTCCTGGAAGCCGGCCGCCGCTTCACCCGCGGCACGCTGCCGAAGAACTCCTGGGACCTGAAGAACTACCTCTGGGCCCCCAAGCTGGGCATGTTCGGACTCCAGCGCATCCATCTGCTCGGGAATGTCATGGTCCTGGCAGGCGCGGGGGTCGGCGGTGGCTCCCTCAACTACGCCAACACCCTCTACGTCCCGCCCGCGCCCTTCTTCGAGGACCCCCAGTGGCGCGACATCACCGACTGGAAGGACGAACTGGCCCCGTACTACGACCAGGCCCGCCGCATGCTCGGCGTCCGGCTCAACCCGACGACGACCCCGTCCGACGTCCATCTGAAGGCCGCCGCCGAACGCTTGGGCTGTGGCGACACCTTCCACCTGGCCCCGGTCGGCGTCTTCTTCGGCGACGGCGAGGACGCCGACGGCTCGGTGCGGGCCAAGCCGGGGGAGAAGGTCGCGGACCCCTACTTCGGGGGCGCGGGGCCGGACCGGCGGGCCTGCGCCGAGTGCGGCGAGTGCATGACCGGCTGCCGGCACGGCGCGAAGAACACCCTCAACGAGAACTACCTCTACCTCGCCGAGAAGGCCGGCGCGGTCGTGCACCCGATGACGACGGTCGTCTCCGTCACGGATGATTCCCGGGGCGGCTACGCGGTGGCCACCCTGCCCACCGACCGGCAGAAGAAGGGCGCGGGCCGCACCTTCACCGCCCGCCGGGTGGTCCTCGCGGCCGGCACCTACGGCACCCAGACGCTGCTGCACCGGATGAAGGCCGGCGGGCAGCTCCCGTACATATCCGACCGGCTCGGCGCGCTGACCCGCACCAACTCCGAGGCCCTGGTCGGCGCCCAGACCGACGACCGGCGCTACCGCAAGGCCACCGGCCAGGCCAAGGCCGACTTCACCCGCGGCGTCGCCATCACGTCCTCGATCCACCCGGACGCCAACACCCACATCGAGCCGGTCCGCTACGGCAAGGGCTCCAACGCGATGGGCGGCCTGTCGATCCTCCAGGTCCCCTACGCCGGCCGGACCGCCTCCGGGACGACCCGCGTCCTGGGCTTCCTGGCCCACGCGGCCAAGCACCCGATGCTGGTCCTGCGCTCCCTGTCCAACCGCCGCTGGTCGGAGCGGACCATCATCGGCCTGGTGATGCAGTCGCTGGACAACTCCCTGACGACGTATCTGAAACCAGGGGGCGTCGGCAAGGGCCTGCTCACCGCCGGCCAGGGCCACGGTTCGCCCAACCCCAAGCAGATCGAGGCCGCCACCGAGGGCGCCGCCGCGCTCGCCGCCGAGATCAACGGCTTCGCCGGCTCCAACGTCGGCGAGCTGATGGGCACCCCGCTCACCGCCCACTTCCTCGGCGGCTGCCCGATCGGCGCCGGCCGCGAGACCGGGGTCATCGACCCGTACCACCGGCTGTACGGCCATCCCGGCATCTCCGTCGTGGACGGCGCCGCGGTCTCGGCCAACCTGGGCGTCAACCCGTCCCTGACCATCACCGCCCAGGCCGAACGGGCCATGTCCTACTGGCCGAACAAGGACGAGCCCGACCAGCGCCCGGCGCAGGGCACGGGGTACGAGCGGCTGGCCGCCGTGGAGCCCAAGTCCCCGGCGGTCCCGGCGGACGCGTTCGGCGCGCTGCGGCTGCCGTTCCTCGGCATGCCGGCGGTGCCGCCGAAGCGGTAGCCGAAGCGGTAGCCGGGCGGGCGCGGCCGCGGAACAGGGAAGGACCCGCGCCCCCCTCCGAGCGCGGGTCCTTCCCTGTTCCGCGGCCGGTGCTACGGCGTACTCGGCTGCGGCTGCGGCTGCGGCGTACTCGGCTGCGGCTGTGGCTGTGGCTGGTGCTACGTGCTACGCCTCGACGCCGGCCTTGCGCCGCCGCACCGCGAACACCGCGCCCGCACCGGCGACGACCGCGAAACCGCCGACCAGGCCGACCATCGGCAGCGCGGAGCTGGAGCCGGTCTCGGCGAGGTTGCCGGTGACCTGCGGGGTACCGGCGGAGGGCGTCGCGGTGGTCACGGGCACCTTGCCGCCTTCCTGCGGCTTGGTGCCGGAGGTGTCGGTGCCGGCGGCGACGATCTGGAACTTGTACGCGACCTCGATCTCGTTGAAGCACAGGTCTTCGTCGGCGTAGAGCGTCGAGCCGATGGTGAAGGCGGCTCCGGTCGGCGCACCGGCGGCGACGTTGACGCGCAGCGGCACCTCGGCCTCGTAGCCGGGCTTGAGCTCCTCGGTCATACCGGCGTAGCCGATGGCGTAGCCGTACTCGTCGAGGTCGTACCAGGTCCTGCCCTCGGGATCGAACGCCTGGAGGCGGACGTCGCGGCTGGTGAACAGGTCGTCGCCGGCCTTGTTGGAGGCGGCGCTGACCAGGTAGCCGAGCCCGTAGATCGTGGTGTCGGAGGTGTTCTCCACGGTGAGCGAGAACTCGTGCCAGCCGCTGCCCGCCGCGATCTTGCCGGGCAGGCCGGTGATGTCCGAGTCGACCTTGTCGGCCACGCACTCGGTCGGCTCGGGGTCGGGCTGCTGCGACTCCTCGGGGTCCTCGGACTCCGTGGCGTTCGGCGACGTGCCGCCGGCCTCGGTGGGCGAGGCGCTGGTCGAGGAGGTCTGGCCGGGGTCGTCGGCCGGGGCGGCGCTGGTGGAGGTGGTGTTCTCCCCGGGCGCGGTCTCGGTCGTGCTGGTGGACGGGTCCGGCGAGGTGCTCTCGTCGGACGTCACGCTCGCGGAGGTGCTCGGTGAGGCGGACGTCTCTCCGTCGGCGTACGCGACCGGAGCGGCGAGCAGCGCCACGGGGGCTATCACTGCCGTCACGGCCGCTGCTGCCATGGCGCGGCGAAGCTTCATGAAGACCTCGGGAAGTCGGGCGTACCGCTGGGAGCAGCACGGACGGTGAGAAAGCCGCCGCGGTGGGGCGCGGGTGGGGCCCTTGGGACAGCAGGTTGGATCGGTCAGGCCCGGCAAAGGTTGTCCGTACATTCACGAAATTCTCATGTGGCCTGCGTCACGCCCGGCATCACGTCCTGCGGCGCGTCCGGGAAGGCGGGCAGGAAGGCGGGCAGGAAGGCGGGCAGGCAGGCGGGCAGGAAGGCGGGCGTGACATAGCGAAGGGCCCCGCGGCAGTCGGCCGCGAGGCCCTTCGTCGGTCAGCACCGGCGTCAGGGCAGCGCCGGTGCCTGGGGAGCGGCGCCGGGGGGTCGCGCCGCTGGTCTTGAACATTGCGAACATTTTCCGTCGGCCGGCTCCGGGCGTCCCCGGAGCCGGCCGTTCTCTTGGGTGACCGGGCTGCTGTCCCCTGCCGTCCGGTCACTTGCTGGAGCGAGGTCCCACGACGTCCGGCACGATCCGTCCGTACGTCTCATCGCTCCAGTGAGCCACGCGTGGTTCTTTCGGGCCCGCCCCTGGCTGGCACGGACACCGGGACCAACGAAGCCACGCGGCCACCGGTCACGCACCGGACGGGTGAGAACGGCCCCGAACTCAGGTCCGACCGGCCCGCCGGCTCAGACCCGGCCCCGGCACAGTTCCAGCAGCGTCATCGCGAGCGCGGTGCCGGGCTTGCCCAGCGCCTCGCGGTAGTGGCCGAGGACGGCCGTCTCGCGGGAGAGGTTCACCCGCCGGCCCCCGGAGGCGATCCGGGCGTCCTGGATGACGGCCGAGACGGCCATGCGTTCCTGGATCAGACCGATGATCCGGTCGTCGAGCGCGTCGATGCGCTCCCGGGCACCGGTGATCACATCGGCGGCTTCGGGGGTGCGGGCACCGGTCGCGGCGGCGGCGTCGGTGGCAGTGATGGTGGTGGTGGTCATGGGGGGCTCCTCGTCGGAACGGGGTGCCCCGGGACGGCAGGTCCGGGAGGAAAACGCCAGGCGCCCCGGGCCTTGTCGGCCCGGGGCGCCTGGGAAGTCGCTTGTCAGATGCTCAAGCAGCACGACCATGGCAGCCGGTGGGCCGGTTGCCATAGATAAACAGGTAAGCCTGGTGCTTCGAGAACATGCGCCCAGTATGCCGGGGGAACGCACCGTGGCCAAGCCTTTTCGGATGGTGATCCGGATGGTGAGACGCGGCCGCGACGATCACGACGGGGACGGGCCACGTGCCCACCTCGGTAGAATCGGAGTCACAAGACCCCCGCCCGACCGCCGGAAGGCACCTCGTGTCATCAGCGACTCCCGCTGCCAACGCCGCCCCCGACACCGTCCTGGTCGTCGACTTCGGCGCGCAGTACGCCCAGCTCATCGCCCGCCGCGTCCGCGAGGCCCGGGTCTACAGCGAGATCGTGCCGAGCACCATGCCGGTTCAGGACATGCTCGCCAAGAACCCGGCGGCCATCATCCTCTCCGGCGGCCCGTCCTCGGTGTACGAGGAGGGCGCCCCCCGCCTGGACCGCGAGATCTTCGAGGCCGGCGTCCCCGTCTTCGGCATGTGCTACGGCTTCCAGCTGATGGCGCAGTCCCTCGGCGGCACGGTGGACAACACCGGTGCCCGCGAGTACGGCCGTACCGACCTGGCCGTCTCCAAGCCGGCCTCCACCCTGTTCGAGGGCACCCCGGCCGAGCAGGCGGTGTGGATGTCGCACGGCGACGCCTGCTCCGCCGCCCCCGAGGGCTTCGCCGTCACCGCCGCCACGGACGTCGTCCCGGTCGCCGCCTTCGAGAACGACGAGAAGAAGCTCTACGGCGTCCAGTACCACCCCGAGGTGATGCACTCCACGCACGGCCAGCAGGTCCTGGAGCACTTCCTCTATCGGGGCGCGGGCCTGACCCCCGACTGGACCACCGGCAACGTGATCGAGGAGCAGGTCGCCGCCATCCGCGAGCAGGTCGGCGACAAGCGCGCCATCTGCGGCCTGTCCGGCGGCGTGGACTCCGCGGTCGCCGCGGCCCTGGTCCAGAAGGCCATCGGCGCCCAGCTGACCTGCGTCTACGTCGACCACGGCCTGATGCGCCAGGGCGAGACCGAGCAGGTCGAGAAGGACTTCGTCGCCGCGACCGGCGTACAGCTGAAGGTCGTGGACGCCGAGGAGCGGTTCCTGAAGGCGCTGGCCGGGGTCAGCGACCCCGAGGAGAAGCGGAAGATCATCGGCCGGGAGTTCATCCGGGTCTTCGAGCAGGCGCAGGCCGAGATCATCGCCGACGAGGGCCCGGCGGTCGAGTTCCTCGTGCAGGGCACCCTCTACCCGGACGTGGTCGAGTCCGGTGGCGGCACCGGCGCCGCAAACATCAAGTCGCACCACAACGTCGGCGGACTCCCGGAGGACCTGGAGTTCAAGCTGATCGAGCCGCTGCGCAAGCTGTTCAAGGACGAGGTCCGGATGGTCGGCCAGGAGCTGGGCCTGCCGGACGAGATCGTCCAGCGCCAGCCCTTCCCCGGCCCCGGCCTCGGCATCCGGATCGTCGGCGAGGTCACCAAGGAGCGGCTCGACCTGCTGCGCGAGGCCGACGCCATCGCCCGCGAGGAGCTGACCGCGGCCGGCCTGGACCGTGACATCTGGCAGTGCCCGGTGGTGCTGCTCGCCGATGTCCGCTCGGTCGGCGTCCAGGGCGACGGCCGCACCTACGGCCACCCGATCGTGCTGCGTCCGGTCTCCTCCGAGGACGCCATGACCGCCGACTGGTCCCGGCTGCCGTACGACGTCCTGTCCCGCATCTCGACGCGGATCACCAACGAGGTCAAGGACGTCAACCGGGTCGTCCTGGACGTCACCAGCAAGCCGCCGGGGACCATCGAGTGGGAGTGAGCGCAGTGAGCGCCCTCGCGGTTCTCACGTGCGTCTGATCGTGCGCAGCGGTTCCCCGGGCTGCCAGACCTGGACGACGAGATACGTGTCGTCCTCCACGCAGGTCCGCGTGACCTCGGTCAGCTCGGCACGGAAGAGGTGGAACGGCTCCGGCGGTTCCACCTCTTCGACGTACCCGGCCTTCGTCTCCCCGTCCTCCACCTCGTACGCCCGTCCGCTGATCCGGACATCGCCCCCGCCCATGCCGGTGCCCTCGCCGGGGTTGGCCTGGAGCGCGAAGCGCGGGTCACGGCGCAGGTCCAGGGCCTTGAGCGAGCCCGGCATCATGCCGAGCCACAGCTCACCGGCGAGAAAACGCACCTCCAGACCGCTGGTCCGGGGCGAGCCGTCCGCCCGCAGGGTGGCGAGGGTGTGGTGGGTGTAGGCGCCGAAACGCCGCTCGGCGGTCGTGGCGAGACCGGGTTCGGCGGCGGCGAAGGAGCCCCAGTTCGCTGTCGTGCGTCGGGTCGTGCGTCGGGTCGTGTGTCGGGTCGTGCGTCGGGTCGTGTGTCGGGTCGTGCGTCGGGTCGTGCGTTGATTCATGGGCGGAGTCATGAAGCCGAGTCTCCTGGCCAAACCAGACATCTCCTGTCGGGTATCGGCCGGGACGCGCCGGGTGTCCACGTATTGCTCCGCACATTTACGGAACAGAACTGTCTTCCCGGGCTCACCGAGGGTAACTTCCGCCCCGTGAATCAACCCAGTGCCAAAGGACACACGCACGGGACGTCCGGGGCCGCTCCGCCCCCGCCGCGGCCTCTCGACAAGCTCCAGTTCGCGATGCCGCCGATGCACGAGTCCGTCGCCGACGAACGCCGGCACCGCAAGGAGCGACTGGCGGGCGCGCTCCGTATCTTCGGGCGCAACGGGCTGGAGGACGGCGTCTCCGGGCACATCACCGCCCGCGACCCCGAGTTCACCGACTGCTTCTGGGTCAACCCCTTCGGCCTGCCGTTCCGGCACGTCACGGTGAGCGACCTGGTGCTGGCCAACGCCGACGGCCAGGTGATCGAGGGCAGCTACCACGTCAACCAGGCCGCCTTCACCGTCCACTCCCAGGTGCACGCCGCCCGCCCCGACGTCGTCGCAGTCGCCCACTGCCACTCGGTGCACGGACGCGCGCTGGCCGCCCTCGGCGACCTGCTCGACCCCATCACCCAGGAGAGCTGCGCCTTCTACGAGGACCACGCCCTCTACGACTCCTACAGCGGCGTCTCGGTCGACGCCGAGGAGGGGCGGCGCATCGCCGCGGCGCTCGGCTCCCGCAAGGCGCTGGTGCTGCGCAACCACGGCCTGCTGACGGTCGGCGACTCCGTGGACGCGGCGGCCTGGTGGTTCCTGTCCATGGAACGGTGCTGCCAGGTCCAGCTGACCGCCAAGGCGGCGGGCCGGCCGGTACTGATCGACCACCAGCGGGCGGCGGCGACCTGGGAACAGCTCGGCGGGGACCTGGTGGCGTGGATCAACTACCAGCCGCTGTGGCGCGAGATCAGCCGCGGGGAGCCCGATCTGCTGGACTGAAGCGTGGCACTGCGGCCGTGTCTCAGAAATGCCGTCAGAACTGCCGGAGCACGACCGCCTTGGTCGTCGCGAACTCCTCGTCGGTGAGCACCCCGTCGCGGTGCAACTGCCCCAACTCGCGCAGCCGGCGCAGCAATACGTCGTGCTGGTCGGCCTGCGGCGGCACGGTGCGGGCCGGCCGGGGGCCGTGCGGGGAGTCGTGCGGTGGGTCCCCGGGGCCGAGGGCGGCGCGGGCCGACGGATGCGGCAGCCGGGCGGTGACGGCGGTGGCGACCAGCGCGGTGAGCAGATCGCGCCGGGCGTTGCCCCACAGGTCCAGGGCGTACGGGTCCTTCTCCGGCGGCAGCTCGGCGAACACCGTCTCCCGCGTCACGAACCGCAGAAAGCCGTCCGCGTAACCGGAGTTGGGCAGCCACTCGACCTGCACCAAGTCACCCACGTGGATGATTCTCGGGCCGGTGGCACGCTTGACCCGGTCGGAGGTGTCCGCCCAGTCGATCCGCACCTGGGTGCCGTCGAAGGAGACCGTGCCGTCGGAGGAACGGACCGAGACCGGGACCGGCGGGCCGGGCAGGAGGTACGCCTTGGTGGGGTCCTTGGGAATCCGGTCGAGCAGCAGCGCGCGGCGGATCTCCTCGGCGACGTACTCGGCGATCCCGGCCCGGTCGGTGTCCACCGTCAGCCGGTAGGGGTCCGCCGGGTCGGGGAGCCGGCCGCCGGTCGCCTGGAGCAGCGGATCGGCGCCCTCCCGCAGCCGCAACCGGAGCCGCCCGCGCTTGCGTTCCGGTTCGAAGACGATGCCCGAGACGGCCTCCAGCGGTACGGCGACCTCCCCGTACGTCTGCCGGAACAGCGGCACCGAGCGGTGCAGACCCGGGGTGATCCGGACCGTGCTCCCGTCGAAGGCCCAGGCTCCGTCGCGCTGGATGATCTCGGCCATAAGGGAATTCTCGCAGCCGGGTCAACACCGCGGACCGCACGTCACTTGTGCTGAGCAGACAGGGCCGGGGGTGCCCGGCGCGAACGGGGTGCTGTAGGGCACAATTCGCTGTCGTCCCGGGGGAGTTGCGGGTCCGGTCGCAAGGGTGCGGAAGGTGGATGTCGGGCGTGGCGGTGCAGGAGGCGAGACACGGTGGGGTGGGCACGCACGGGGGCGGATGCGAATGCGGTGACTGCCCGCACGGCGCACGTGAGGGCCATCGGCGGGCGGCCGCCGAATTCGCCCTGCGCAGGGACGAGTTCGCCGCCGGTCAGGGGCTGCCGGCCGCGGTGGCCCACTCGGCGTCGGCGTCCCGGCAATGGGTCTCCGAGGAACTGACCCAGTCCGCCGGCCTGGTCGCCGAACGCGGCCGGGCCGAGGGCGGGGCCTGGCTGGCCGGCCTGTGGCGCCGCACGGCCGGCGTGGCCCTGGCCGCCGTGGTGATCCTGCTGCTGGTGCAGGCGCTCACCGCGGTGGGCGCCGGCTGGACGCCCGCCCGGACCGCCGGGCTGGTGGCGGCCCTGGTCGTGGCCGGGGCGCTGACGGCGGCGTCCTGGTTCCACCGCGCCCGGGGCGGCGCGCTGGCCCCGGTCATCGGCGAGGACAACCGGCTCTCCACGTCCCGCGCCGTGGCGGTGGCCTGGGTGCTGTTCGTGGCCTACGCGGTGCTGGTGCTGGTCGGACAGTTGGCGCTGGCCTCCGCGCACGGCGACCGGGACGCGCTGATCTCCGGCCTGGAACTGCGCCGGGGCGCCGGTGTGGTCACCGTGCTCGCGGTGGTCTGCGGGATCGCGGTGCTGGTACGGCGGGTGGTCGGGCTGCGGGTGCTGGGACAGCGGCTCCAGAAGGTACGGGCGGACCGGCCGCGCGCGGCCGATCTGCTGACGGACGACGCGGGACGCGGCACCTTCGCGGACATCCAGTACGTCGTGATCAACGGGGTCGCCCTGGTGTTCGGGGCGGTACGGCTGGCCCGGCGCCCGGAACAGCTGCCGGACCTGCCGTGGGGGCTGGCGGTGGTGGTGCTGGTGTCGGCGGCGACCTACCTGGCCGGCAAGTACGCCGAGGGCGGCCGTCCGGTGGTCCTGTCGGTGGTGCGCGCCCGCGAGGCCGGTGACCTGGACGGTCCGATCAGGACCGGCGACGACATCGAGATCCGGGGTGCCGGGTTCGTGCCGCCGGGGGCGCAGAACGCGGACCGGCTGTCGCGGATGGTGGTGCGGATCGGTCCGGTCAACGTGCACGTACCGCTGGTCCCGGTCGCCGGTGGCTTCAGCAACCCCACCGACTCGCTGCTGACCGTGCCCGTACCGGCGGACGTGGAGCCGGGGCGGGTCGAGGTGCAGGTGGTCACGGCGGCCGGGGTGGAGACCAACCGGTGCGTGGTGGAAGTGACGGACTGAGGTCGGACTGAGATCCGGCTGCGGTGCGACTGAAGGGCTGGCTGAAGGGCTGGCTGAGGTCCGACTGAGGGGCTGGCTGAAGGGCTGCTGGCTGAGTTCCGGCGGGTAGGGCGGGTGGAGGGCGGCGGAGGGCCGACTGCGGCGGCCTCTGGCCTGTTCTGGTCTCCATATCGTTCAGAAAACGGTCCGGATATCGGTCAGAAAACGGTCCGGATATCGGTCAGAAAACGGTCCGGATATCGGTCAGAAAACGGTCCGGTCGGGAAAAATCTTGGCCCGCGAGGATTGAGCGCACTCTCCGTGTCGTACGTATGGTCGTCGAGGGGGTCTCGGCACGCGCGGCGAGAGGCGGCTGGCAGCGATGACGCACGGCATGCGGACGGACACGTCCCCCATCGACGGCGCGGACTGGCGGGAGCGGGCCACCCGGTACGCCCTCCTTCCTCTTCGGGTCTTCCTCGGCATCACCTTCATCTACGCCGGCATCGACAAACTCACGGACAGCGCCTTCATGAAGGACTCGGGCGCCGGCTCCGTCGGCGACATGATGCGGACCGTCCGGGACTCCTCGGCCATTCCCGCCCTCGTCGACCTCGCCCTGAAGAGCCCGTCCGGCTTCGGTTACGCCATCGCCTTCGGGGAACTGGCCGTCGGCATCGGCACCCTGATCGGTCTGTTCGCCCGGCTCGCCGCGTTCGGCGGCGCCCTGATCTCGCTCAGCCTGTGGCTGACGGTGAGCTGGGCTTCCGATCCCTACTACTACGGCAATGACCTGGCCTATCTCATGGCGTGGATTCCTCTCGTGCTGGCGGGTGCGCCGGTGCTGTCGCTGGACGCGGGGCTGCACGCGCGGCGTCGGCGGCGGCGGGGCGGGTACCGGTAACCGGCCCTGTCGCGGACGGTAACCAGCTCTGCCGCGGCCTCCGGTGCGGGTCAGCTCCGGGTTTCGGTGTGTGGCTCGGCCGGGGCGGGTGCGCCGTCCGCTGCCCGGCGGCGGCGCCGTGCCTCGTGGGCCAGCGTCCCCACCGCGCCGGCGAGGCCCAGGCCGCCGAGGACGACGGGGATCACCACGAACCACGGTGTCTGCCACAGACCGCCCGCGTCCCCGGCGTATACGACGCCCGCCGCGATGAGGAAGGCGCCGGCCACCAGCCGGCCCGGCTGGAACTCATGACGCAGCACGGCTGACCTCCACCTGGCCGACGCCGACCTCCACCTCGAGGTCGAGCGTGCCGCCGCTCTTGCCGCCTCCGGCCGGAGCCAGGGTCAGCCGCTGGTGCTTGTCCGGTGCCACGTCCACGTCCTTCCCGTCGTCGCCCGGCAGCTGGATGTCTCCCAGTCCGACCTCGATGTCCAGCCGCACCGTCACGTCCGGCGGCACGACGACCCGTATTCGGCCCAGGCTCGCCTCGGCCCGGGTGCTGACCGTACGGCCCGCGGCCAGGTCCAGCCCGGACAGGTCCAGGGTGCCGTCACCGGTACCGACCTCGTACCGCTGCTTCACCTGCGCGGCCGAGGCCGGTGTCCAGTCGGCGCGCACCCACTCGGTGCCGATGTCCTTGGGCAGGGCGGCCGACGCGGCGAGCAGACCCGCCGTGACGATCGCGAGGAAGACCGAACCGGCCCCCGTGCGCCCCAGGAAGGCGCTGACCGCGATGCCCACCCCGAACACGGCCAGCGCGCAGGCCAGGCCCGTCTGGAGGCTGGTGCCCAGGGCCTGCTCGCCCCAGCCGGCGCGGGTGCCGAGGAATCCGGCGGCGAGGGCCAGCAGGAAGACCCAGCCGCCGATCCCCCGGGGGCCGCGCGGCCTCGGCGGCCTGGGCGGTCGGGGACGTGGCGCTCCCGGCTGTGCCCGGTCGTCGGCGCGGTACCCGGGGCGGTCGGTGCCGTGGCCGTCCAGGTCGACGTCGACGAAGGCCGCGATGTCCCGGGGACGGGAGTCGCTCGGCCCCCACAGATACCCCGTGCCGCCGACATGGGAGCCGTCCTTGACTATGGGGTCGCGCCACCAGGACGGCCAGGTGAAGCTGATCGGCGGTGCCTGCGCCTCGGGCGGGGCGTCACCTACGGCCTGCGCCGCGAGGGGGTCGGGCCCGGGATTGCCGCGCTGCCGCGACCAGTACCCCGCGCCCGCGAGAAGAAGGGAGAGGACGACGGCGAAGGTGAGCACCCCGCCGTTGTTCAGCATGGTCAGGAAGACCCCGCAGCCGACCAGCGCGAAGAGCACGGCCGCCAGCGCCTGGCCGTCGACCCGGCCGGTCAGCAGCTTGCGCACCTCGTTCTCGTCCTCGTCGTCGGCCGGGACGAACAGCCACGCGAAGCCGTAGAAGAGCAGACCGAGGCCGCCGGTCGCGGAGAGCACCGCCAGCGTGACCCGGAAGATCACCGGGTCCATGTCGCACTGCCGGCCGAGCCCCGCGCACACCCCGGCGACCACCTTGTGCCGCCGGTCGCGGCGGAAGCGGTGCGGCGGCGCGGCGAGGTCCGGCCCGGCACCGCTCCCACTCCCGGCGCCGCTCCCACTCCCGGCGCCGCTCCCGGCACCGGCGCCGGGCGTGGCGTCCTGCGGCCCGGCGCCCCGTGGCGGGCGCGGGCCGGCACCGGGTCCGGTACCCGCCGCGGCGCGCTCGTTTTCTGTCATGCGTCCATGGTGGCGGGCGCGGCGCCGCGACGGCAGCCGGTACGACCCTGGTCGGACCCTGATATCGGCCCCGAGCCGGCGCCCGGGAGATGTTCGACGACAGGCCGCCCCGAAGATCAGGGGAGTCTCCGGGGTACACCCTGATGCCCCGGCCGTGGGGCCGTGTGACCATCGTTGGCATGCCGGAAGCCGCAGCAGCGCCAGTCGTCGAGCCACGGCCGCCGCGCAAGCTCTACCGCAGCAGCGACGGACGCTGGCTCGGTGGAGTGGCGCGGGGGCTCGCTGGACACCTCGGGCTGCCCGTGATCTGGGTGCGGCTGGTCTTCGTCGGCCTGTTCATGGCCGACGGACTGGGCGCGCTGCTGTACGCGGCGTTCTGGTTCTTCGTGCCGCTCGGAGTCGGCGGCGTCGACGCGCAGAAGCCGCCCTCCCTGGTCTCCACCGAGACCTCCCCCGACGGCCGCCGCAGACTCGTCGCCCGCAGACCGGACAAGGGGCAGATCGTCGCCCTGCTCCTCATGGTCGTCGTGGCCATGGTCTTCGTGGGCAACGTCAATCTGAGCGGCGGCGCCAAGGCGTACCTCTGGCCGACCGTGCTGGTCGGCGCGGGCGTCGCCCTGGTCTGGCGGCAGGCGGACAACGCCCGCCGGGCCCGCTGGGTCGAGGCCGGCCGCCGCCGGCGCACGGTCCGGCTGCTGCGCGCGGTCGCCGGGGTGCTGCTGGTGACGGCCGGTGTCTCCGGCATCTTCGTGCTCCAGGGTTCCGCGGCCCACCTCGGCTCCGTGCTCCAGGCCGCCCTCGCGGTCCTGGTCGGCATAACGCTGCTGGCCGGGCCGTATCTGGTGCGCATGACGCAGGACCTCTCCGAGGAACGCCTGATGCGTATCCGGGCGCAGGAGCGCGCCGAGGTCGCCGCCCATGTGCACGACTCGGTGCTGCACACCCTGACCCTGATCCAGCGCAACGCGGAGAGCCCCGGCGAGGTGCGCCGGCTGGCCCGTGCCCAGGAGCGGGACCTGCGCGCCTGGCTCTACAAGCCGGAGGGCAACGGCAAGGACGAGGACGACGAGCCGACCACTCTCGCCGAGGCCGTGAAGCGCGACGCGGCCGAGGTCGAGGACAAGCACGGAGTCCCCATAGAGGTCGTCGTGGTCGGCGACTGCCCGCTCGACGAACGGATCGGAGCGCAGACGCAGGCCGCGCGCGAAGCGATGGTGAACGCCGCCAAGTACGGTGGCGAGGGCGGCGCCGTACAGGTCTTCGCCGAAGTCGAGGGCAGGACGGTCTTCGTGTCCGTCCGGGACCGGGGCCCCGGCTTCGACCTCGAATCGATACCCGCCGACCGGATGGGTGTCAGAGAATCGATCATCGGCCGCATGGAGCGCAACGGCGGCACGGCGCGGCTGCGCGCGGTGCCCGGCGGCGGCACGGAGGTCGAGCTGGAGATGGAGAGGGCGGAGAAGACGTCATGAGCGACCCGACCGAGGCGAACGAGACGGCGGCCGCGGCCGAGCGGCATGTGCGGGTGGTCCTCGTCGACGACCACCGCATGTTCCGTACGGGTGTGCAGGCGGAGATCGGCCAGACCGAGCAGACCGGGGTCGAGGTGGTCGGCGAGGCCGCCGACGTCGACCAGGCGGTCACCGTCATCACCGCGACCCGGCCCGAGGTGGTCCTCCTCGACGTCCACCTCCCGGGCGGCGGCGGCGTCGAAGTCCTGCGCCGCTGCGCCCCCTTGATGGCCGACGCCGAGCAGCCCGTCCGCTTCCTCGCGCTGTCCGTCTCGGACGCGGCGGAGGACGTGATCGGTGTGATCCGCGGCGGCGCGCGGGGTTACGTCACCAAGACGATCACCGGTACCGACCTGGTCGACTCCGTCTTCCGCGTCCAGGAAGGCGACGCCGTCTTCTCGCCCCGGCTGGCCGGCTTCGTCCTCGACGCCTTCGCCTCCACCGACGCCCCACCGCTCGACGAGGACCTCGACCGCCTCACCCAGCGCGAGCGCGAGGTCCTGCGCCTCATCGCCCGCGGCTACGCGTACAAGGAGATCGCCAAGCAACTGTTCATCTCCGTCAAGACGGTCGAGTCCCATGTCTCGGCGGTCCTGCGCAAACTTCAGCTGTCCAACCGGCACGAGCTGACCCGCTGGGCCACCGCGCGGCGGCTGGTCTGACGCAGTTCGCACCAGACGACCTTGCCGATGCCGCCCGCCCGCGGTTCGGCGCCCCAGTCGTCCGCCAGCGTCTCGACGAGGAGCACGCCCCGGCCCGACTCCGATGCCGTGTCCGGGCCGGCGGTGGCGGGCACGGGCAGTGCGTCGCTCGCGTCCGTCACCAGGAGGCGCAGGCAGCCGTCGTCCGTGAGGACGCAGCGGGCGCGGATCTCACGGCCTTGTGGGACCTTCGCGTGGCGGTAGGCGTTCGTCACCAGTTCGCTCAGGAGGAGTTCCGCCGTGTCCGTCAGGTCCGGGGGCAGTTCCCACGCGACCGCCTGCTCACGGAACAGGGTCCGGGCCCGGCCGACGCTGCGGGCGTGACGGGGCAGCCGCCACTCGATGTCCTGCGGGGCGGTCACTTTCTGCATGCGCTGTTCATCCCTTGTGGCGATGTCTCACGGTTGGCGAGAACACCGTCCCGGCTCGCGCGTAGCCTCGCGAAGTGACGGTACGGGTACAGCGAGTTGCCGTACCCGACGTGAATCCGGCGGAGGTACGTGTGTCGACCGAGGTGAACTCCCAGCCGCCGATCGCCTGGCGGTACTGCGGCAGCCAGATCAAGCTGTGGCGCTCGGAAGCGGGCGTCGGCCGTGACGCGCTGGCCAAGGAGACCGGCTATGACTGCGAGTACGTCAAGTCGATGGAGAACGGCCGGCGCCGGCCCACGCTGCGGCTGTTGCAGATCGCGGACCAGGTCTGCGGGGCGCGGGGGAAGCTGGTCGCTGCGCAGGAGTATCTGAAGCCGGAGCCGTTTCCTGCGCGGTCTCAGGAGTACATGGCCATTGAGGCGGATGCCATTGGGCTCTCATGTTATGAGCCACTGCTCATTCCCGGCCTGTTGCAGACGGAGGAGTATGCCCGGGCCTTGATCGGCGGTAGTTGTCCACCGTTGGATGACGAGACGGTCGAGGAACGGGTGGCTGCCAGGCTCCGTCGGCAGGACGCGTTGAGCCGACGAGTCAGTGTGCTCTTTGGGTTCGTGATC
Organism: Streptomyces sp. JW3; assembly: GCF_052216785.1. Classification (NCBI taxonomy): domain Bacteria; kingdom Bacillati; phylum Actinomycetota; class Actinomycetes; order Kitasatosporales; family Streptomycetaceae; genus Streptomyces; species Streptomyces sp. JW3. The sequence goes on from NZ_JBQOUX010000001.1 coordinate 143,776, forward strand.
TATGAGGCTGCGTTGCGGACGGAAGTCGGCGGCAGAGAGGTCATGAGGACTCAGCTGAAGCACCTCCAGGAGGCCGGTCGACGCCGCAACGTGTCGGTGCAGGTGCTTCCGATCGGCCGGTGCACCGGTGTCGCTCTCGCCGGCCCCATCGTCCTCTTGGAGACGCCGGACCATGACACGTTGGCCTACGTCGAAGGGCCAGAGGTCAGCGTGCTGCATGCCGCCCCGGACAAGGTGAGTGCGCTGAACCAGAGGCATGCCATGATCCGCGTGCATGCCCTCAGTATTGAGGAGTCAGCTGAGTTCATCGGAAGGGTGGCGGAGGAGCTGTGAGCGACAGCCTGGTGTGGTTCAAGTCCAGCTATAGCGACGATCAAGGCGGGAACTGCCTGGAAATAGCCAGCGACTGGCACAAGTCCAGCTACAGCGACAGTCAGGGCGGCGCCTGCGTAGAAGTCGCCCCCTGCCCCCACACCATCCACGTCCGGGATTCCAAACTCGGCTCCACGAGCCCTCGGTTCACAGTCGCCGGGGGTGCCTGGGCCGTTTTCGTCTCCTTCGCCCGTACCCGTATCGGCGCGGCCTGACCGCGTCAGGTCAGTCAGGTCACCCGTGTCGCTCCCGTGAACGGCATCTCGTCCACCGGGGCGATCCGGACCGGGGACGACGGGTTCGGGGCGTGGATCATCCGGCCGTCGCCCACGTACAGGCCGACGTGGGTGACGCCGGGGTAGAAGAAGACCAGGTCGCCCGGGCGGAGTTCGGCCCGGGAGACCCGGTGGCCGGTGTCGATCTGGGCGTAGGTCGTGCGGGGCAGTGCGACGCCCGCGGAGCGGTACGCCGCCTGGACGAGGCCCGAGCAGTCGAAGGCGTTCGGGCCGGTCGCGCCCCAGACGTAAGGGCTGCCGAGCTTGGCGTAGGCATACGCGACGGCTGCCGCGGCGCGCGGATTCGAGGCCTCGGCGGCGCCGGCGGACAGGGTGTCGCGGTCGCCCGCGGAGCGATCGGCGTGGGCGCGTTCCGGCTCGGTGAGCCGGGACAGCAGCCGTCGGGCCTCCGCCAGCTTGCCGGTGATGGTCGCGCGGTGGCGTTTCAGTTCCGCCCGCCGGGAGGCCAGCGAGGCGACCTCCACGCGGGCCGCGCCACGCAGCCGCTCGATCTCCCGCAACTGCTTGCGCACACCGGCGACGGCGGTCGCGTGCCGGTCGCCCGCCCGTTCGATCCGCGCGGCCGAATCGAGATACCGGTCGGGTTCGGCGGAGAGCGCGAGCCGCAGGGCCGGGTCGAGGCCGCCGTCACGGTACTGGGCCGCAGCCACCGAACCGAGCGCCGTACGCGCCTCGCCGAGCCGTTCCTCCTTGCGCGCCGTCTCGTCCCGCAGGCGTTCCAGCCGCCGCTCGGCCGCGTCCGCCCGCTCCTTGGTGCCGTTGTACTGCTCGGTGGCGGCCTCGGCCTCCCGGTACAGCCGGTCCACTGTGACCTCGACCTGGGCCGGAGTCGGCTCCGGTGCGGCGTGTCCGGTGCCGTCCCACCCGGTGGCGGTCGCCGCGCCCGCGAGGGCGATCGTCGCGGCGGTCCGGGCGGAGGTGCGGTGCACCGTGCGCTGCCGGGGTCTGCGGTGTGCTGCCACCGGGATGCCGTTCCTTCCGTATGCCGTGTTTCGGATGGGGCCCGGCGGCGGTCCCGTACAGGGGAACGGGGCCGCCGCCGGACCCTCTGGCGGTGGTACCGGCGGCCGCCCCTGGCCCGGACGGCGGTGGGAAGCCGGTCACCTGGTGCAGGACGCTAGACCGGGCCGCGGTGAAAGAGTGACGGCTTGCACGTAAATGACGGGAGGGGATCGTTGCGTGACTGTATGTAACGATGATCTCCGTCGCGGGTCGTTCGCTTTACGCAGAGTGATGACCGATGTGCGGATTCGAGAACTCGGCGGCCGGGCGGAGTGCTATCACGGCTGTCCCCGCGCTGCCGGGCGCGCGGCCTTCACTAGGCTCCGGCCTCATGGACGTACTCATCCACCTCTTCGTCGGCCTGCACATCATCGGTATCGCCGCGCTGCTCGGCGGCTTCCTCACCCAGATGAAGGCGATGGGCGACGGCACCGCCCGGTTCGGTCCGGCGATGTTGCACGGTGCGCTGACCATGCTGGTCACCGGGGTGATCCTGGTCGGTCTCAACCAGGCCGACGACCAGTCCGTCAACAACATCAAGATCGGCGTGAAGCTCGCCGTGCTGATCGTGATCCTCGGCCTGGTCTACGTGAAGCGGGACGACGAGAAGGTGGAGAAGGGGCTGTTCGGGCTGGTCGGGGCGTTGACGCTGGTGAACGTCTTCATCGCGGTGCTGTGGACCTGAGCGCCGACCGCGCGGACCCGACCGCCCCGGCGGCCACCGCCAGCCACGCGGCCACCGCGATCCACAGCAGGGCCTGACCGGGCCCCTTCAGCCACGGCACCTCCACGGCGGCGGCGACGGACAGCGTCGCCGCCGCCGTCATGCCGAGCGGGAAGACGGTCGACCAGCGGCGTACGTCGTAGCGGAGGCGGGGGCGGAGGAGTTCGGCGGCGAGGAGGACGACGTACCAGGTCAGGTCGAGGACGAGGAGGGCGACGGTGGTGGTGCGCAGGGCGTCGCCGTCGTCCCGGTTCCACAGGTGCATGCCGCTGCCGCCGGCGGCGAGCAGCTTGGACCCGGCGAGCGCCGAGATGGCGAGCGCGCCGGCCGCGATCCAGTGGTCCCCGGCGCCCCGGGCCACCTGCCGCCAGTCGAAGCGGAACAGGGCGGCGGCGTAGAGCACCAGGCCGAACCAGAACGGCACCAGGGCGGCGTGCGCCGGCCAGGGCGTCGAGGTGGCGGCGGCGAGCGTGGCGCCGAGCACGGCGAGGCCCTGGGTGGCCACACAGCCGAGGAACACCGCGCCCGGCATGGACCGGCTCCAGTGCCGGATCACCAGGACGAGCAGTCCGGGCCACAGTGCCGCGGCCAGCGCCAGCAGCACGGCCGCGAGCGGCTGCCAGCCGAGCAGCGAGAAGCGGGTGCCGAGGACGGTGGTGGCGGCGACGGCGGTGAGCGCGCCCGGGGTGGCCGCCCGCGCCACCCACTTCGGGCGCTCGCGCAGCAGCAGGACGACGAAGTTCAGCGCGAGGCCGAGCCAGGCGGCGCTGCCCAGGACCAGGGCGATCCCGGACAGCACCTCGTGTCCCGTCAGGTGCAGGCCGACCGACACGATGCCGGTCGCCATCACGGCGGCCCCGGCGGCCGGCGGACGCCCCGCCCACCAGGCGCGCAGCGCGGAGATACCGGGTGACATGGGGCCGATGCTAGAGAGCGGAGCCGCTCAGGCCGGGCGTACCACGCTGTAGATCGACGACTCGCCGTCGTAGTAGACGGACTCCTCACGGACGTACGCGCCCGGCTTCGGCGCGTGGATCATCATGCCGTTGCCGATGTACAGGCCGACGTGCGAGATGTCGTCGTAGAAGAAGACCAGGTCACCGGGTTGGGCGGCGGAGATCGACACCGTCGTGCCGGCGTTGACCTGGTCGTAGGTGGTGCGTGGCAGGTCGACGCCGGCGTCCTTCCAGGCGGCCTGGGTGAGGCCGGAGCAGTCGTAGGAGTCGGGGCCGGTGGCGCCCCAGACGTACGGTTTGCCGATCTGGGCGCGGGCGAAGGCCAGGGCTTTCTCGGCCTTGGTGGCGTACGAGGAGTCGGTGGCGGAGGACGAGCCGGTCTCCGAGGAGCCGCTCTCCTCCTGCTCGGCGGCCGCCGCTGCCGCTGCCGCCTCCTGGCGCTGCTGCTCCGCAGCCTGCTGCCGGGCCAGTTCCTCGGCCTCGCGGTCGGCCGCCTCCTGCTTCTTCTTCTCGATCGCCGCGAGCCGCGCCTGCTCCTCGGCGGTCAGGTCGGCCAGCAGCTCCCGCGCGGAGGAGAGCTTGGTCTGGACGGTGGCCTTGGCCGACTTCAGGTCCTGCTGCGAGGTGGTGAGCGTCTGGAGGCTCTCGGTGGCCTCCTGGCGCTTCTCCATCGTCTCGGCCTGCTGGGTGGCGTAGTCGTCGACCATCTGCTTCTGGCGGCCGGTGAGCCGGTCCATCAGCTGGTTCTGGTCGAAGTAGTCCTGCGGGGAGTCCGCGAGCAGGAGGGTCGCGGTCTCGGAGACGGCCGCGCCGGTGCGGTACTGGGCGGCGGCGAAGGAACCCAGCTCCTCGCGCGCGTCGTTGAGCACCTGGGTGCGCTTGGCCACATCGTCCAGGAGGGTGTCGACCTGCTCGCGCTGTTTCGCGGCCTTCTCCTTGGCCGCGTTGTACTGCTCGGTGGCCGATCCGGCCTGCCGGTAGAGGTCGTCGACCTTCTTCTGGACCTCTTCGAGGCTGGGCCGGTCGTCGGCGGGGGCGGCGGTGGCCGTCTGGGAGAGCAGGGCCACGGAGGTGAGCGCGGCCGTGGCCAGGACCGGGGTCCGGATGCCTGCCACGCGCGTGCCGGCGGGACGCGACTTGCGGTGCGACGCCAAGGGAGGCGACTCCTTCCGTGCTCCGCCTACCGGGGTTAGCGATGGGGGTGCCCCCGGGCCGTCCAGGCCTGGGGGAGGGTTCGGGCGGTGGTGTTGCTACGGAAGGCTGCCCTACGGTTCGTGGCCCCGGGGAGGGCTGTGAACCGAATCACCCCATGTCACGGTGGGTCCCCGGTTCCGGGTGCCGTGCGGGCACGCCGGATTCGGCGGAGGCCGCGCGGCCCGGCGACGTTCGCCGGTGGGGGTCGTGCGGCCTGCCCCGCACCGTAGCCAACTCGTGTGGCAGCTGTGAAGGTTGAAGGGTGATATGCCCGATACATTTTCGTGACCTCATGCCTTTGGCTCACGCTGCGTGATGCGGGGTGGCGGGAGCGTGTCCGGAGAGGGCTGACGGCCGGTCCGTCGGGCGGATTTTCGAGGCGGCGTCCGGTTGTCGGTGGGGCGCCCTAGACTCGTAGAGCGATGAGCAGCCTCTTTGACGACAGCTTCCTGGCGAGCCTCCAGGCCCCCCGCGGCCACGAGGAGGAACCTCCGCCACCGCCCGAGGACGAGCAGCACGGACCGGAGCCGATCCCGGACGATCTGTTCGCCGGGAAGTTCGACATGCCCCCGGACCGGGACCAGTACTACCGGGACGGCGCCCCCCGGCCGGTACTGGACTCCGCCGCTCTCCTGGAGGGGCTGAACGAGAACCAGCGCGCCGCGGTCACGCACGCCGGTTCCCCGCTGCTCATCGTGGCCGGTGCCGGCTCCGGCAAAACCCGGGTACTCACCCACCGCATCGCCCACCTGCTCGGCGAGCGCCGTGTCCACCCCGGCCAGATCCTCGCGATCACGTTCACCAACAAGGCCGCGGGCGAGATGAAGGAGCGCGTCGAGCAGCTCGTCGGACCGCGCGCGAACGCGATGTGGGTGATGACCTTCCACAGCGCCTGCGTCCGCATCCTGCGCAGGGAGTCGAAGCAGCTCGGCTTCACGTCGTCGTTCTCGATCTACGACGCCGCCGACTCCAAGCGGCTGATGGCGCTGGTCTGCCGCGACCTCGATCTCGACCCGAAGCGCTTCCCGCCCAAGTCCTTCAGCGCCAAGATCTCGAATCTGAAGAACGAGCTGATCGACGAGGAGGACTTCGCCGCCCAGGCAGGCGACGGTTTTGAGAAGACCCTCGCCCAGGCGTACGCGATGTACCAGGCGCGGCTGCGCGAGGCCAACGCGCTCGACTTCGACGACCTGATCATGACGACGGTCAACCTGCTGCGCGCGTTCCCGGACGTCGCCGAGCACTACCGGCGCCGCTTCCGGCACGTCCTGGTCGACGAGTACCAGGACACCAACCACGCGCAGTACGCCCTGGTGCGCGAGCTGGTCGGCACCGGTGTCCACGACGAGGACGTCCCGCCGGGCGAGGGCGAGGTGCCGCCCGCCGAGCTGTGCGTCGTGGGCGACGCCGACCAGTCGATCTACGCCTTCCGCGGCGCGACCATCCGCAACATCCTCCAGTTCGAGGAGGACTACCCGGACGCGACCACGATCCTGCTGGAGCAGAACTACCGCTCCACCCAGACCATCCTGAGCGCCGCCAACGCGGTCATCGAGCGCAACGAGTCGCGCCGCCCCAAGAACCTGTGGACCAACGCGGGCGCGGGCGCGCAGATCACCGGGTACGTCGCCGACACCGAGCACGACGAGGCGCAGTTCGTCGCCGACGAGATCGACCGGCTCACGGACGCGGGCGAGGCCAAGGCCGGCGACGTCGCCGTCTTCTACCGCACCAACGCCCAGTCCCGGGTCTTCGAAGAGATCTTCATCCGCACCGGCCTGCCCTACAAGGTGGTCGGCGGCGTCCGCTTCTACGAGCGCAAGGAGGTCCGGGACGTCCTGGCCTACCTGCGGGTACTGGCCAATCCGGAGGACTCGGTACCGCTGCGGCGCATCCTGAACGTGCCCAAGCGCGGGATCGGGGACCGTGCCGAGGCCATGATCGACGCCCTCGCCCAGCGCGAAAAGATCAGCTTCCCGCAGGCGCTGCGGCGCGTCGACGAGGCGTACGGCATGGCCGCGCGCTCCACGAACGCCGTCAAGCGCTTCAACACGCTGATGGAGGACCTCCGTACGATCGTCGAGTCCGGAGCCGGACCGGCCACCGTGCTGGAGGCGATACTGGAACGCACCGGCTACCTCGCCGAGTTGCAGGCGTCCACCGACCCGCAGGACGAGACCCGGATCGAGAACCTCCAGGAACTCGCCGCCGTCGCCCTGGAGTTCGAGCAGGAGCGGGCCGAGGGGGAGGGGGAGGGGGAGTCCGCGGGCGGGCTCGCCGACTTCCTGGAACGGGTCGCGCTGGTCGCCGACTCCGACCAGATCCCCGACGAGGAGGACGGCGACGGCGTCGTCACCCTGATGACGCTGCACACCGCCAAGGGCCTGGAGTTCCCGGTGGTCTTCCTGACCGGCATGGAGGACGGCGTCTTCCCGCACATGCGCGCCCTCGGCCAGGCCAAGGAACTGGAGGAGGAGCGGCGGCTGGCGTACGTCGGCATCACGCGGGCGCGCGAGCGGCTGTATCTGACCCGGTCCACGCTGCGCAGCGCCTGGGGACAGCCCTCGTACAACCCGCCCTCCCGGTTCCTGGAAGAGATTCCGGCGGCCCACCTGGCGTGGAAGCGGACCGGATCGAGTGCCTCCGCCTCGTCCGCCGGGCCGGTCTCCGGGGTGGCGGCGTCGCTGTCCTCGTCCCGGTCGCGGTCGTCGGCGCAGGGCGGGTCCGGGTTCGCCACCCGCCGCACCGGTGAGCAGCCGGCGGTGTCGCTGGCGGTCGGGGACCGGGTCACGCACGACCAGTTCGGGCTCGGCACCGTGGTCGCGGTGAAGGGCACCGGCGGCAACGCCGAGGCGACGATCGACTTCGGCGACACCAAGCCGAAGCGGCTGCTGCTGCGGTACGCGCCGGTGGAGAAACTCTGACGGCACTGGTGACGGCCGCCCCCGCGGGGGCTCGGGGCGTTACGTGCTCGGTGCGTTACGTCGGGTCGAGGTCGTGGCTGCGCAGCCACGCCAGCGGGTCGATCGCCGAGCCGCCGGAGGGGCGCACCTCGAAGTGCAGGTGCGGGCCGGTCGAGTTGCCCGAGTTGCCGGAGTAGGCGATCGGGTCCCCGGCCTTGACGGTCGTACCGGAGGAGACCTGGTAACTGGAGAGGTGGCAGTACCACGTCTCCGTGCCGTCCTTCGCCGTCACGATCATCATGTTTCCGTACGCGCTGTTGTACTGCGTGCGGACCGTGCCGTCGGTCGCCGCCATGACCGTGGTGCCGTACGAGACGGGGAAGTCGATGCCCGAGTGGACGGACATCCAGTTGATGCCGGCCTGGCCGTAGTAGGCGCTGAGGCCGTGCTGTTCGACGGGCAGCGCGAACTTAGGGCGCAGCCGCTCCTTGCGCGCCGCCTCTTCCGCCGCGCGCCTCTTCTCCGCCGCCTGCTCGGCCTTGAGGTCGATGCGCTCCTGGGTGCGGCTGGCCCGGTCGGCGAAGTCGTCGGCGCCGGCGGTCAGACTGGCGAGCTGGGTGTCGAGCTTGTTGTTGGCGGCGGATGGTTTCACCACCTGGGTGTCCGCCGCCGACGCCGTGCTCTCCGTGCCGTCCTCGCTGCTCAGACCGTCGACGGAGGCGGCGGCGATACCGGCCACGCCCATCACACACGCCGAGGGCACGGCGATGGTCAGCAGCGCGGAACGTTTGGCGGGCTGCCGACGGCGCGAACGGGAGCCGGTGCGGGGCGAGGTGGGGCCGGCCGAGGCGGTGGGGGAGAGGGTCGGCGCGGTGTCCGCGGCCGGTGTGGTCTCCTCCTGGCCCTCCAGCAGCGGCGTCATGGCCGGGAGTTCGCCGGTGGCGGTGAGGCCGTCGGCGGGCGGGTCTTCCTGACGGGTTCCAGGGTGGTCCGGATGGTCCGGATGGTCCGAGCCGTCGGAATTCCACTGGGTGGCGTCGAAGGCGCCGGTGTCCAGTGCGCCGGTGTCGAGTGCGCCGGTGTCGAGTGCGCCGGTGTTCGAGGTCTGCGAGGTCTGCGAGGTCTGCGTGTTCCAGTCCCACTGCTGGGTCTGGTCGGGCTGGAGCCAGGCCGTGCTGTCCCACTGGCCGCTCGTCTCGGGGGCGCCCGCCTGCGGTGGCACGGCGGACAGCGGCTGACAGCCGTCCGCCCAGCTGGTGGTGTCGTAGGCCCCGGTGTCGTACGCGGCGTGATGCTGAGCGGCGTACACGTCGTAGTTCAGGGTCTGATGGCCACCGGTGTCCAGGATCTGGTGTCCGCCGGTGTCCAGGGTTTCGTGACCACCGGTGTCCAGGATCTGGTGTCCGCCGGTGTCCAGGGTTTCGTGACCACCGGTGTCCAGTGTCGGGTGACCGCCGGTCCACTGGGTGGTGTCGTCGTACGTGCCTGGCGTGCCGTACGCGGTGTGCGGGGCGTATGCGGCGGCGGTGTCGTACCCGGTGGTGTCGTATGGGCTGGTGTGCCGGCCCGGGAGGCTGCCGAAGAGCGGGTCGGCGGCGAAACCGGTGGTGTCGTAGCCGTTGTGTGTGGTGAGGTCGCCGTACTGGGCTTCCTGGATGCCGTACGACGCGTAGTGCGCCGAGGCGGCTTCGGAAGCCGCGGCCGGGGCGGTGGGGGTCCCCGACGGGTGACGGTCGTTCACCAACTTCTCTTTCGCCTCGACAACAGGGGCTGCCAGAGCAGTGCGGCGACTGTACCCGGCGGTATGCGGGCACGACAATCTTCCGCAGGTTTCGCTCACGCAGGAAACGGGCAATCGGCCGTGATTCGGCGGACTGCGGGCACGGGTTTGGCCTGGCGTTCGAGCGTTGTTCGAGGTGGTGGTGGTCGTCAAGTGATCGGCGGGCGATCGGCGGGTGGTCAGTCAGCGGTCGGTCGATGGTCAGTCAGCGATCGTCAAACGGTCATCAGGCGACGGTGAGCCCGCTGGGGCCGGTGGAACCGGTCGGGTCGTCGGGGTCGGCCTCGGACAGTGCGCTGATATGACTCGCGTCAAGAGCCTGCCGGATACCGGTAGCCACCGCAGGGTGAACCGGCAGGGCCAGATGGCCGATACCGCTGACCCGCACGTTCTGCGTCAGCAGATCCGGGTGCTCCAGGCGGGCCGCCTCCAGCGGGACCATCAGCGGGTCGAGATCGCTCCAGAAACTGACGAAGCGGGTACGGCAGCCCGGCGCGGGGCGGGCCAGTTCCTCGATCACCGGTGAACCGGGGCGCATCTGGCGCACGATCGGGTGCGCGTTGGCCAGTGGGGCCACGCGGGTGCCGGTGTGCGGGGTGCCGAGCGTCACCAGCATCCGCACGCGCCGGTCACCGCCGAGGCGCTGGACGTAGTACCGCGCGATCAGTCCGCCCAGGCTGTGTCCGACGATGTCCACCTGGTCCTTGCCCGTACGCTCGCAGATCTCCTCCAGGTGCCGGCCCAGCAGCTCTGCGGCAGTGCGTATGTCGCAGGTCAGCGGGGAGTAGTTGAGCGACTCGACCTGCTGCCTGCCGTGCTGCGCCAGGCTGCGGCGGAGCAGGACGAAGACCGACCGGTTGTCGATGAAGCCGTGCAGCAGGACGACCGGCGGGCGGTTCTCGGCCTGGGTCGGCAGGCGGGGGGTGGCGGTGGTGTCGGTGTCGGTGTCGGTGCCCGTGCCCGTGTCGGTTTCGGTTTCGGTGTCTGTGTCGGTTTCGGCCTGGGCGTCGTCGTCCAGGGTGGACGGGGGCGGGGCCGGAGCCGGGAGGGGCGGGGCCGCCCGGCGTTCCTGGATGATGCCGGATGGATAGAGAAGGACATGCCCTGCCAGGATCGCGAGCTCCAGGGCCGTCGCTTTCAGCAGGCCCACGGAAACGCCGGCGACCTTCACCGGCAGAACCGGTGCGAGCCGCTGACAGAGCGGACGAAAGGGCTGCACTGCCCAGCTGACCTTCATGGCCGACCTCCCGTCGGCACGCGGAAGAACGCCTCTGTCCCCCGTGTGCCCTCATGGAGAGTCGTGACACAGGTGCCGGGTGGTGTAAATGGGGTAGTGCGGGAGTCTCGTGCGGCTCGGTGGCGGTGCGTGCTGGTGTGGCGACTTTGGGTACCCGGGTGTCGCCGTCGGTTGTCGGGCTGGTGGTTGCGTGGATGGCGGGTGCCGAGCGGCCGCGGCCCACCGTGGATGGCCCGTCCCGCGTGCTGTGCGTGCCTGCGTGTTCACTGCCCCGTGTGCTGTGCTTGCCCGGTGCGTCCGTGTCGGGCGCGGCTCTCCGTGCGCGCGTCTCCCGCTGGTGATCGAAACGCCGCGCGATCAATATGTCCTTCTGTGTGATTTCCCCCTCGGTGTCCACCGCGAAACTGCCGGTTGCGGGATGCTGGAGATAACGTTCGTTCACTTCATCAGAGGTCGCTTCATGGCATGGAGGCAGTGATGGGTGTGGCAGCCGGTCCGATCCGCGTGGTGGTGGCCAAACCGGGGCTCGACGGCCATGACCGAGGGGCCAAAGTGATCGCGCGGGCGTTGCGCGACGCCGGTATGGAGGTCATCTACACCGGCCTCCACCAGACCCCCGAGCAGATCGTCGACACCGCGATCCAGGAGGACGCCGACGCGATTGGGCTCTCCATCCTGTCGGGCGCGCACAACACGCTCTTCGCCGCGGTGATCGACCTCCTCAAGGAGCGGGACGCGGCGGACATCCTGGTCTTCGGGGGCGGGATCATCCCGGAGGCCGACATCCCGCCGCTGAAGGAGAAGGGCGTCGCGGAGATCTTCACACCCGGTGCGACCACGACGTCGATCGTGGACTGGGTGCGGGAGAACGCGCGGCAGCCTGCGGGGGCGTGAGCCCGGGTGTGGGCCCCGGGGGACGCGAGCCTGCGGGGTGCGGGCTTAGGGGCGTGGGCCCGGGGTGACGCGAGCCTGCGGGGGTGTGGGCTCGGGGGACGCGAGCCCGCGGGGGTGTGAGAGGAGGGCGGACGGGTCATCGTGGTCCCGGGGTGTCGGGAACGTCCTCGGGGGTCGGACCCGGCTCCAGTTCCTCCGCCATCGCCGCGCGCAGCCGCAACGTGGTGACCAGGCGCTGGAACGCCTCTGCCCAGTACCCGCCGGCCCCCGGCGACGCGTCCTCCGGCTCGTCGGGTATCGCCGACAGCCCGTCGAAGCGGTCCGCCTCGGCGGGGTCCAGGCACCGTTCCGCGAGGCCCATCACGCCGCTGAAGCTCCAGGGGTAGTTCCCCGCGTCCCGCGCGATGTTGAGCGCGTCGACCACCGCCCGTCCCAGCGGCGCGGCCCAGGGCACCGCGCACACCCCGAGGAGCTGGAACGCCTCGGACAGGCCGTGCGTCGCGATGAACCCGGCGACCCAGTCGGCCCGTTCACCGGCGGCCAGGACGCCGAGCAGCTTGGCCCGCTCGGCCAGGGACACCGCGCCCGGCCCGCCGGCCTCGGGCGCCGTGGGTGACCCGAGCAGCGCCCGTGCCCACGCGGTGTCCCGCTGGCGTACGGCCGCCCGGCACCACGCGGCGTGCACCTCGCCCTGCCAGTCGTCCGCCACCGGAAGCGCGACGATCTCCCGGGGCGCCCGCCCGCCCAGGCGCCCGGTCCACGTTGTGAGGGGCGCCGCCTCCAGCAACTGGCCGAGCCACCAAGACCGTTCACCCCGTCCGCCGGGCGGCTTGGCGACGACGCCGTCGCGTTCCATGCCCGCGTCGCATTCGTGCGGTGCCTCCACGACGATCGCCGGGGCGGTCCGCGTGCGGTCGACGGACACACAGGACACCGCCCTCGCCGCCATGCGCTGCGCGAGCGCCGATGAGGGCAGCGCCGACAGCAGCTCCGCCGCCGTCGCCCGTACGTTGCGGCTGCGGTCGGCGAGCGCCTGCTCCAGGAACGGCTCGTCGTCCGGACCGAGGCCCGTGCGGAGCGAGTCGAGGAACATCAGGCGGTCCTCGGCCCGTTCCGTCGACCAGGTGGTGGTGAGCAGTTCGCGGGCGTCGGCGGGGCGCCGGGCGCGCAGCGCGGACAGGAGCGCGACCCGCTCGGCGAACAGGCCCTCCTCCCACAGCCGGCGGATCCGGTCCGTGTCCTCGGAACGCGGCAGCGTGGTGTCGCCGCCCGGCGCGGCGCGCAGGGCGAACCGCCAGTCCGGGTTCAGCCGGGCCAGCCACAGGGCGCGCGGTCCGGCGAACTCCAGGGCCGCCGGGCGCAGGTCGGTCCGGCCACGCGCAGCGTCCAGCAGGGCGGGCAGCGATTCCGGCGGCGCCGCGTAACCGTGGTCGTTGGCCGCCGCCAGCCACTGGGGCAGCAGTTCCATCAGGTCGGGGGCCGACCCGCGCCGGCTCCCGCCGCCCGTGCCGGCACGGTCCGTGAGCAGCAGGGCGAGTCGGCGGGCGGCGGCCTCCGGCAGGGGCGGACGGTGATCGGCGGGGGCCGGGGCCGGATGTTCCGCCGACCGGGCGGGACGCAGGGCGGCCCTTCTGCGCACGGTCTCTACGGCCGCCGCGTCCAACAGGTCCGTCGGAGCGTGCGGGCCGGGCACGCACCCCGGCGGAGTACGCCGTTCCGTGCCGAGCAGTGCCGCGGTGACCAGCTCCTCCCAAACGGGCGGCGCGGGCGCGGGTGTCCTGGGCATGCGGTTCCTCTTCCTGGAGAGGGCGGAAAGAAGGGAGGGAGTTAAGGGAGGCGCTGAGGGAGGGGGTTGGGGGTGGTGTGGGGGAGGGAGCCAGGAGAGACGTGGGGGAGTTGAGGGGAGAGCGGGCGGGTCAGTGCAGTGGGACCGCGGGGCCCGGGCCCGGTGGCCAGGCCGTCAGTGGGGTGAAGCCCCGGTGGCCGCACTCGCCGAAGACCTTGACGGGTGCGCCGCCGGACAGCGCGACCAGCCGCCACAGGCCCGGTCGGTTGCGGGCCGCGGAGGTGAGCGGCAGCGCCGTGTCGCCGTCGGCGTCCGCCAGTTGCCAGCCGTCGCCGTCCGGCACCGGTATGACCTCGTCCAGCGTCACCGGGACGGAATCCAGCCAGGGGTCGTCACGGAGGGCCTCGCCGTAGCGGGCGGCCGCCCCGGACGTACTGATGCCCGGGGGGCGTATCTCTGTCGCGGCGGGCGGGGCGAGCCGCTCGCCCAGGGCCGCCCGGTACTGACCGGCTCCCGGATAAGGGGACACCTCCGTATCCAGCGTCAGCCCCACCGGCAGGGCCAGCTCCGGGGCCCGGCCGGCGGCACCGTAGGAGAGGAGCAGGGCGGTGCGGCCCGACGCGGTGCCGTGCAGCCAGACCCGGCGGGTGGTCAGCCGCGCGTCCGCCGTGTCGTACTGGGCGAGGACCAGCCACCGGTCGCGGACGGCCGGTCCCTCCGGAGAGGCGGGCAGCCCGACCCGCGAGCGGACCGTCGCCGCCAGTCCCTCCGGCAGACGGTCACGGCGCAGCCAGCCCCGGTCGAGCAGGTGGAGCAGGGCGCACTCCTCCAGCAACCGGACCGGCCAGCCAGGACCGGACGACGGGACCGAGCCCAGCTCGCGGGCCCGCGCCGCCAGTCCGGGCGCCTGGGCGTCGACCATGCGGGCCGCCGTCTCCTCCCACAGCTCGTACCCGGCCGTCTCCGCGCCGGCCAGACCGCCGCGCAGCAGATCCGCCAGGCGCTGCTCCAGCTCTGTGGCGCCCGCCGAGATCCGCTCGGCCCGGCGCTCCGCCCGGCGCCGCGCCGCCTCCGGATCGGCGGCCGCGGAACCGGCGCTGTCCGCCCGGCCCTTCCGCTCCTCCCGTCCGCGCCGCGTCGCCAGCCACTGCTCCGCCCAGTCCGGCACCTGGGCCGACGGCACCGCGCTGTCCCCGCCGGTCCAGAGCAGCAGCAGCCCGAGCGCGTGCTTGCACGGGAACTTGCGGCTCGGACAACTGCACTTGTACGCGGGCCCGGTCGCGCCCGCGAGATCGACGACCGTCTGATACGGCTTGCTGCCGCTGCCTCTGCACAGTCCCCACACCGCCCCCTCGTCGGTACATCCCGCCTCGGACCACGGCCCGGCCGTACCGAGTTTGCTTCCCGCTTTGCGTGACGCGGCGTCAGGTGCCAGTGCCAGCACCTGGTCGGCCGTCCAGCGCGCCCCCTGCTGAGTCATGTCATCGAAGCTAGGTCCTACCACTGACAATCGGCCCTCGCGAGCGTGTTTGTGCAGGTCAGGGCGATTGTCAGTGGTGTGGTGCACCGTAGATGTCAGATCCGAACCGGCCGAGCTGGAGGGGGACTCAGCCATGCCTGTGTCCGCAGAACCGACGACCGTCGACCCGAGCCAGAACGGGTCCGCGCCCGTGAACACGGACGCGGACACCCAGACATCCGCAGGCCCGCACGAGAGTCACGAGAGCGCGGAGGCCCTGCGTCCGCACGCCGAGAACGCCTTCGCCGGCGAACTGGCCGCGCTCGCCGCGCAGGACGACCGTCCGCGCCCGGCCCGCTGGAAGCTGTCGCCGTGGGCCGTCGCGACGTACCTGCTCGGCGGCACGCTGCCGGACGGCACGGTGATCACGCCGAAGTACGTGGGCCCGCGCCGCATCGTCGAGGTGGCCGTCACCACGCTGGCCACCGACCGCGCCCTGCTCCTGCTGGGCGTGCCCGGTACCGCCAAGACCTGGGTGTCCGAGCACCTGGCCGCGGCCGTCAGCGGCGACTCGACCCTGCTGGTGCAGGGCACGGCCGGCACGCCCGAGGAGGCGATCCGGTACGGCTGGAACTACGCGCAGCTGCTCGCCCACGGCCCCAGCCGGGACGCCCTGGTGCCGAGCCCGGTCATGCGGGCGATGGCCGAGGGGATGACCGCCCGGGTCGAGGAACTGACCCGTATCCCGGCCGACGTGCAGGACACGCTGATCACGATCCTGTCGGAGAAGACACTGCCGATACCGGAGCTGGGCGCGGAGGTGCAGGCGGTCCGCGGCTTCAACCTGATCGCCACGGCCAACGACCGCGACCGCGGAGTCAACGACCTGTCCAGTGCCCTGCGCCGCCGCTTCAACACCGTCGTACTGCCGCTGCCGGAGAGCCCCGAGGCCGAGGTGGACATCGTCTCGCGCCGCGTCGACCAGCTCGGCCGCTCCCTCGACCTGCCGGCCACGCCCGACGGCATCGACGAGATCCGTCGCGTCGTCACCGTCTTCCGTGAACTGCGCGACGGGGTGACGACCGACGGACGGACGAAGCTGAAGTCGCCCAGCGGCACATTGTCGACGGCCGAGGCGATCTCCGTCGTCACCGGCGGCCTCGCGCTGGCCGCCCACTTCGGCGACGGAGTGCTGCGCTCCGGCGACATCGCGGCCGGCATCCTCGGCGCCGTCGTCCGCGATCCGGCGGCCGACCGGGTCATCTGGCAGGAGTACCTGGAGACGGTCGTCCGGGAGCGGGACGGCTGGAAGGACTTCTACCGGGCCTGCCGGGAGGTGAGCGCATGACCGGCATTGGAGAGGACGACACGACGTGGTCTTTCGCGGTGGGGGGACGGATGGTCGGGGGCGTCCGGCCGTTTGCGGGAGTCCGGCTGGGCACGAGGGTCCGGCTGTTCATGGGGATCCGGCCGTTCATGGGAGGGGGACGGTGTGACGAGCACTGATGTCCACGCCCAGGCCCGCACCGGTGTCCAGGGGCGTGAGCCGCTGCTCCTGGGCGTACGGCATCACGGGCCGGGGTCGGCCCGAGCGGTGCGGGCGGCGCTGATGGCCGCCCGGCCCCGGGTCGTCCTGATCGAGGGACCGCCCGAGGCGGACGCCCTGGTCCCGCTGGCCGCCGACGAGGGGATGCGGCCGCCGGTCGCCCTCCTCGCCCACGCCGTGGACGAGCCCGGCCGCTCGGCGTTCTGGCCGCTCGCTGAGTTCTCCCCGGAGTGGGTCGCCCTGCGCTGGGCCCTGGACCACGATGTGCCGGTCCGCTTCTTCGACCTGCCGGCCACCCACACGCTGGCCCTGCGAGCACGGACGGAGGAGAGAGGGGAGACGGGAGAGAAAGGGGAGACGGGAGAGACAGGGGAGACGGGAGAGACAGGGGAGACGGGAGAGACAGGGGAGACGGGAGAGACAGGGGAGGCCGAGCGATCTGAGGTGCCCGGGCAGGCGGACTCGGACTCAGAAGTGCGGTCCGATCCGCTCGCCGTGCTCGCCGAGGCCGCTGGGTACGACGATCCCGAGCGCTGGTGGGAGGACGTCGTCGAGCATCGGGGGGCGGGGGAGGAGGATCCGCTCGCACCGTTCGCGGCGCTGGAGGAGGCGATGGGGGCGCTGCGGGAGACGGAGGGGGCGGAGAGCACCGGTCCGGCGGGTCCGGCGGGTCAGCCGAGACCGTCGGGGGCGCCGGAGGGGGACACCGAGCACGACCGGGACCTCGTGCGGGAGGCGTACATGCGGCTTCAGGTCCGGGCCGCGCAGCGCGAGTTCCCGGGCGGCGTGGCCGTGGTGTGCGGGGCGTGGCACGTGCCCGCACTGCGCCGGAAGACCACCGTCGCCGCCGACCGGGCGCTGCTCAAGGGCCTGCCCAAGACCAAGGTGGACATGACCTGGGTGCCGTGGACGCACCGCAGGCTGTCCCGGAGCAGTGGCTACGGCGCGGGCATCGACTCGCCGGGCTGGTACGGACATCTGTTCGGCGCGCCGGACCGGCCCGTCGAGCGGTGGCTGACGAAGGTCGCGGGGTTGCTGCGGGAGGAGGACCGGATCGTCTCCTCAGCCCATGTGATCGAGGCGGTGCGGCTGGCCGAGACGCTCGCCGTGATGCGAGGACGCCCACTGCCCGGTCTGACCGAGACGACGGACGCCGTGCGCGCGGTGATGTGCGAGGGCTCGGACGTACCGCTGGGCCTGGTGCGCGACCGGCTGATCGTCGGGGACGCGCTGGGCGAGGTGCCCGAGGCGGCGCCGGCGGTACCGCTGCAACGCGATCTGGCCCGGATACAGCGCCGACTGCGGCTCAAGCCGGAGGCACTGGAGCGGGAGCTGGAACTCGATCTGCGCAAGGAGAACGACACCGAGCGCAGCAGACTCCTGCACCGGCTGCGGCTGCTCGGCGTCGGGTGGGGCGAACCGGCGGCGTCGCGCGCCGGTACGGGGACGTTCCGGGAGACGTGGCGGCTGCGCTGGGAGCCGGAGCTGTCGGTGCGGGTGGCCGAGGCCGGGGTGTGGGGCACCACGGTGCTCTCGGCCGCGACCGCCAAGGCCGAGGCGGACGCCGTCGGCGCCCAGCACCTCGCCGAGGTCACCGTCCTCGCCGAGTGCTGCCTGCTGGCCGAACTGCCGGACGCGCTCCCGGCGGTGATGCGGATCCTGGCCGACCGGGCGGCGCTGGACACGGACGTCGGCCAGCTCGCCCAGGCGCTGCCGGCCCTGGTCCGCTCCCTGCGCTACGGCGATGTGCGCGGCACCGACACCGGTGCGCTGGCCGGGGTGGCCGCGGGTCTCGCCGAGCGGGTGTTCGTCGGTCTGCCACCGGCGTGCGCCGCGCTCGACGCGGACGGAGCCGAACAGATGCGGCGTCATGTGGACGCGGTGCACGGGGCGGTGGGCCTGCTCGGCGACGACCCCGCGCCCGGCCACGGCGACCTGCGGGTCCGCTGGCGCAAGGTGCTGCGGGTGCTGTCCGGGCGGGACACCGTGCCCGGCGTCATCCGCGGCCGCGCGGTGCGGCTCCTGCTGGACGACGGGGAGCTGCCGGCGGAGGAGGCCGCCCGCCTCATGGGTCTGGCCCTGTCGCTGGGAACGCCGCCGGCGGACGCCGCCGCCTGGATCGAGGGCTTCGTCGGCGGCGGCTCCGGGGGCGGCATGCTCCTCGTCCACGACGAGCGGCTGCTGGGCCTGGTCGACGCGTGGCTGACCGGCGTACCGGCGGAGGCGTTCACGGACGTCCTGCCGTTGCTGCGGCGCACGTTCTCGGCGTACGAGCCGGGAGTGCGGCGGACGCTGGGGGAACTGGTCCGGCGCGGGCCCGGGGCGCGGGGGAGCGCGGTCACCGGCGGTTCCGGCATACCCGGGTTCGCTCCCGAGCCGGACGGTGCGCGCGCCGACGCGGTGGAGCCGGTGGTGCGGCTGCTGCTGGGCCTGGACAGCAAGGACAGCAAGGACAGCAAGGACAGCAAGGACAACGCGGGCAGCGCGAACAGCACGAACAGTGACCTTGTGGGGGTGGAGGCATGACGACCGGATCGGCTGACCTGGAAGATCCGGGCGCGGAGCGGCTGCGGCGGTGGCGGCTGGTGCTGGGCGGTGACGCGGCCGACGGCACCGGGTGCGCGCTGTCCGGGCGGGACGCCGGCATGGACGCGGCGCTCACCTCGCTCTACGGGAAGGGGGACAATCCGCAGACGGGCCGGGCGGGACGGGAGCGTTCGGCCGGGCTCGGGGCATCGGCGCCGTCCGTGGCGCGCTGGCTCGGGGACATCCGGACGTACTTCCCCTCCTCCGTCGTCCAGGTGATGCAGCGGGACGCCATCGACCGGCTCGGGCTCTCCACGCTGCTGCTGGAGCCGGAGATGCTCGAAGCGGTGGAGGCCGACGTGCACCTCGTCGGCACGCTGCTGTCCCTCAACAAGGCGATGCCGGAGACGACCAAGGAGACGGCACGGGCCGTGGTGCGCAAGGTCGTCGAGGACCTTGAGAAGCGGCTCGCGACCCGGACCCGGGCCACTCTCACCGGCGCCCTCGACCGCAGCGCCCGCATCAACCGGCCGCGCCACCA
This sequence comes from Streptomyces sp. JW3, assembly GCF_052216785.1. Taxonomy (NCBI): domain Bacteria; kingdom Bacillati; phylum Actinomycetota; class Actinomycetes; order Kitasatosporales; family Streptomycetaceae; genus Streptomyces; species Streptomyces sp. JW3. The sequence continues at coordinate 162,992 of NZ_JBQOUX010000001.1, forward strand.
CGACATCGACTGGAACCGCACGATCGCGGCCAACCTCAAGCACTATCTGCCGCAGTACCGGACGATCGTGCCGGAGCGGCTGATCGGTTACGGGCGGGCCTCCCAGTCGGTGAAGAAGGAGGTCGTCCTCTGCATCGACCAGTCGGGGTCGATGGCGGCATCGGTGGTGTACGCGTCGGTGTTCGGGGCGGTGCTGGCGTCCATGCGGTCGATCAGCACGCGGCTCGTCGTCTTCGACACGGCGGTCGTGGATCTCACCGACCAGCTCGACGACCCGGTCGACGTGCTCTTCGGCACCCAGCTCGGCGGCGGGACGGACATCAACCGGGCGCTGGCGTACTGCCAGTCGCAGATCACCCGGCCCAGCGAGACGGTGGTCGTGCTGATCAGCGACCTCTACGAAGGAGGCATACGGAACGAGATGCTCAAGCGGGTGGCGGCGATGAAGGCGTCGGGGGTGCAGTTCGTGACGCTGCTGGCGCTGTCCGACGAGGGGGCGCCCGCCTATGACCGGGAGCACGCGGCGGCGCTCGCCGCGCTGGGCGCGCCGGCCTTCGCCTGCACGCCGGATCTGTTCCCGGACGTGATGGCGGCGGCGATCGAGAAGCGGCCGCTGCCGATACCGGAGACGGTGTGACGGACGGGGGCGGTGCGTTGGCCGGGGACGGGACTACCTGTCGGTAACCAAGGGCTTGCGCGAACTCCGCGTATTCGTGCGAGTATCGGCGTCTGTCAGCGGTGACTCGCGCTCCGCTCGTCCTTACCGCTGTACCGCTGTACCGCGTCGCGCCGGCAGTGCCCGTGACGCCGACCTCGTTCCGTCGCACGGGAGGCATCTCCTTTTGTCCTGTCCGGCCGTTCTGCACGCTGCCGCTCGGCGTGCGCTCCTCGGGGCGCTGCTGGTCGGCGGGGCGTTCCTTCTCGGGTTGCTCCTCGGGCAGCCCGCGGAGGCGGCCGACGGGGCGGGCGATGCCCCCTCGCTGGTCGACCGGGTGGTCGGTGGTTCCGGGCATCGGTCCGGTGGCGGGGGTGCCGCTGCGGATGCCGGTTCTGGGGGGACGGGACGTTCCGTCGGTGGCCTGGTGGATGCGGTGGGGGAGGGGCTCGGGTCGGTACGGGCGGAAGTGCCGTCGTCGACGCCGATCCCTCCGGTTGTGGGGCGGCCTGGCACCCCGTCAGCCGTACCGAGCGTGCCGGACGCGCCGAGCACGCCGGACGCGCCGATCGTGTCGGATCTGCCGGGCGTGCCTGATGTGCCGGGCGCGCCCGATCCGTCGAGCGTGCCCGGCGCGTCGGGCCCGTCGAGCGCGTCGGGCTCGACCAGTCAGCCCAACTCGCCCGGCCAGCTGGATCCTTCGGCCCAGCCGGTCCCGTCGACCGTGGCCGAGTTGCCGATCCTGGGCACCCGGCCGGGGCTGGTCGATCCGTCCAGCCCGTCCAGCCCGTCCAGCCCGTCCGCCCCGTCCAGCCCGTCTGACTTGCCGGCTCTCTCTGACCTTCCAATCCTCTCTGACCTCCCGGTTCTGTCAGACCTCTTGCCGGTCCTGTCCGACGTCCTCCCCGCTCTGTCCGACCTGGTCGGCGGGGCGGTGTTGCCCGCGTGGCCCGCGCTTCCCGCGGAGCCGGTGGTTCCGGCCGAGCCCGTGCTTCCGGCGTTTCCCGTGCTGCCGGTAAACCTGCTGCCTGCCCCGGTCGGGTCCGGCCCGGTCGGATCGGTGGGGGCCGAGCCCGTCCCGGCTCATGCCCTCATGCCGCCGGACCCGGTGACCCCGTCCACGGCCGACGACCAGGATGCCGGCCAGAGGGGCCGAGACCAGGGCCTCGCGGAGGCCGAGGTGGTCGAGGTGGTCGGTCGGTACGGACCGTTGCCGTCCGGTGGGGTGGTGACGGACCTCGGTGGGAGTGGTCCGGCCTCTGGTACGGGGTACGTGCCCGGTCCCGTACATCAGGCGCCCGCCGGGGATCCGGACGGGGCGTTGGGGAACGCGTCCGCGGCCGATCACGGGACGTCGCGGCACGGTGACGCGTCGGCCGTCGCGCTGAGTACCCGTATCCCCCTGCGACTCGCGCCCGGCGCAGTCGCGTACGCCGACGCGAGCGATGTCCGCGACCGGTACCGGGACATTCCCGTTTCTCCTGCCTAGCCGGTAGCCGGTAGCCGGTAGCTGGTGTTCGCAGCTGGCAGCTGGCAACCGGTGGCCCAGGGGCTCGATAGGTGACCAGTGGCTCGATAGCCCGGGGTCTGTGACGCTACCGGCCCGATACCCGGGTCCCGTCGCCACGTCGCCACGTCGCCATAGGCCATGCTCACCGATCCTGTCGGCGTGCCCCACGCGGCAACGCCCTGACTACCGCACCGCCGCCGCTCAGCGTCCCGTTCTGCGTTCCGCGCGATGCGTACGCGTTCAGATCCACGCGTCCAGGCACGCCCGTACGGCGTCCACGCACCGCGCCGACGTCCGCAGGCGGGTATCGACGCCGCGGACCCCCCCGTACCGGATGGCCGAAATCCGTCGGTTCCGTCCGGCGCGGGAGTCCGCGGTCGGGGTGCCCGGTCCCCAGGGGTGGGGACCGGGCACCCCACGCCCCAGGAGAACCGGCATCGCCGGAGCTCAGGGGTGTGCACCGGCCTCACCGGGCCGACCCCAGCCCGGTGAGGCCCCACCGCCGCCGTACTGCCCGCCTCACCTGCGGCACCCCGTGCCAGAGAGGGCGGCATCATGTGACAGGTATCACCGCTCAGGTGTGAGATGTGATTTAGAGACCTCCCGCATGCGGCGATAACCTGCGAGACGGACATGCCGCGCGCTCGGACACCGTGTGCGCCTCCCTTGTGACTGACACGGCGGTCGTCACGTTGCCCTCGCGGCACGCCCACGCAGACAACGAACCGCGAGATCACTGATAGGGACGGAAGCGCGTGGACCTGTTCGAGTACCAGGCGAGGGACCTCTTCGCCAAGCACGATGTACCGGTGCTGGCCGGTGAAGTCATCGACACGCCTGAGGCGGCCCGCGCAGCCACTGAGCGCCTCGGTGGCAAGTCCGTCGTCAAGGCCCAGGTGAAGGTCGGCGGCCGCGGCAAGGCCGGCGGCGTCAAGCTCGCCGCGACCGCGGACGAGGCCGTCGCCCGCGCGACGGACATCCTCGGCATGGACATCAAGGGCCACACGGTCCACAAGGTGATGATCGCCGAGACGGCCCCGGAGATCCTGGAGGAGTACTACGTCTCCTTCCTCCTCGACCGTGCCAACCGCACCTTCCTCTCCATCGCCTCCGTCGAGGGCGGCATGGAGATCGAGGAGGTCGCCGCGACCCGCCCCGAGGCCGTCGCCAAGACACCGATCGACGCGATCGACGGCGTGACGCCCGAGAAGGCGCGCGAGATCGTCGAGGCCGCGAAGTTCCCGGCCGAGGTCGCCGACAAGGTCGCCAACGTCCTCGTCACGCTGTGGGACACCTTCATCAAGTCGGACGCCCTCCTCGTCGAGGTCAACCCGCTCGCGAAGGTCGCCTCCGGTGACGTCCTCGCGCTGGACGGCAAGGTGTCGCTCGATGACAACGCCGAGTTCCGGCACGACTGGGACGAGCTGCACGACAAGGCCGCGGCCAACCCGCTGGAGGCCGCCGCCAAGGAGAAGAACCTCAACTACGTCAAGCTCGACGGCGAGGTCGGCATCATCGGCAACGGCGCGGGTCTCGTGATGAGCACCCTGGACGTCGTCGCGTACGCCGGTGAGAAGCACGGCAACGTGAAGCCCGCCAACTTCCTGGACATCGGTGGCGGCGCCTCCGCCCAGGTGATGGCGAACGGCCTGGAGATCATCCTCGGCGACCCGGACGTCCGCTCCGTGTTCGTCAACGTCTTCGGCGGCATCACCGCCTGCGACGAGGTCGCCAACGGCATCGTCCAGGCGCTGAAGCTCCTCGAGGACCGCGGCGAGAAGGTCGAGAAGCCGCTCGTCGTCCGTCTCGACGGCAACAACGCCGAGCTGGGCCGCAAGATCCTCACCGACGCCAACCACCCGCTGGTGCAGCGCGTCGACACCATGGACGGCGCCGCCGACAAGGCCGCCGAGCTGGCTCACGCCGCCGCCAAGTAAGCACTCAGGACGAGGACACCAACACACCATGGCTATCTGGCTCAACAAGGACAGCAAGGTCATCGTCCAGGGCATGACCGGCGCCACCGGCATGAAGCACACCAAGCTCATGCTGGGTGACGGCACCGAGGTCGTGGGCGGCGTCAACCCGCGCAAGGCGGGTCAGTCCGTGGACTTCGACGGCACCGAGGTACCGGTCTTCGGCACCGTCAAGGAGGCCATCGAGAAGACCGGCGCGAACGTATCGGTCATCTTCGTGCCGGAGAAGTTCACCAAGGACGCCGTGATCGAGGCCATCGACGCCGAGATCCCGCTGGCCGTCGTGATCACCGAGGGCATCGCCGTGCACGACTCGGCGAACTTCTGGGCGTACGCCGGCAAGAAGGGCAACAAGACCCGCATCATCGGCCCGAACTGCCCCGGCATCATCACCCCGGGCCAGTCCAACGTCGGCATCATCCCGGGCGACATCACCAAGCCGGGCCGTATCGGCCTGGTCTCGAAGTCCGGCACGCTGACGTACCAGATGATGTACGAACTGCGGGACATCGGCTTCTCGACCGCAGTCGGCATCGGTGGTGACCCGATCATCGGCACCACGCACATCGACGCGCTCGCCGCGTTCGAGGCCGACCCCGAGACCGACCTGATCGTCATGATCGGCGAGATCGGCGGCGACGCCGAGGAGCGGGCCGCGGACTTCATCGCGAAGAACGTGACCAAGCCGGTCGTCGGCTACGTCGCGGGCTTCACCGCGCCCGAGGGCAAGACCATGGGCCACGCCGGCGCCATCGTCTCCGGTTCGTCCGGCACCGCCCAGGCGAAGAAGGAGGCCCTGGAGGCCGCGGGCGTCAAGGTCGGCAAGACCCCGACCGAGACGGCCAAGCTCGCCCGCGAGATCCTGGGCGGCTGAGTTCCCGTTACGTACGTACGCACGAGGGCCCGCCTCCTTCCGGGGACGGCGGGCCCTCGCGCGTCCGGCGCCGGGCCTCAGCGCCCCAGCGGAACCAGCCGCTCCGGACCGTCCTGGAGCTCCTCGCGCAGCTTGCTCCGCAGTGACAGTTCCTCGTCCGACAGCGCCCCCGGCGCCACTCGGGCCGGCACGCCGCGCACCGCCTGCCCGGCGGGCACCGGGGGTTCGTACTTCGTCGGAGCCGTCCGCAGGGTCAGCGCCGTGGTCCCGATCAGGGCGGCCGTGAACGCGATGGCGGCCCGGGTCAGCAACCGGGCCCGGCGTTCGCTGCCGGTCCGCACCGCCGGCGACTCGGCGGCCCGCAGCCGCGCGGTGGACGCCAGTTCGGCGAGCCGCCGGTGCAGTTCGCCGGGGTCGGCCAGGGCCGGCAGCCGGGCGGCGACGGCCTCGCGGGCGCTCAGCAGCCGGTTCGCCGCCGCCGGGGTGGTCGCCTCCGTCTCCGCCGCCGTCTCCGGCAGATTGAGGCCGACCCCGTCGTAGAGCACGAGGGTGCGGCGGTGGGCGGGCGGGAGTTTCAGCAGGGCGTCCAGCAGGACCCGGTCGTCGGCGCCGGCGGCGGGCGGTTCGGGCTGCCGGTGGCGCAGCCGGAAGCGGTGCCAGGGGGAGAGGGCGTACTCGTACGCCGCCGCCCGCACCCAGCCCGCCGGGTCCCGGTCGCGGGCCACCTCGGGCCAGCGGTCCCAGGCGAGCTGGAAGGCCCGCTCGACCGACTCGCGCGCCAGTTCCCGCCGACCGGTGAGCAGGTAGGTCTGCCGGACGAGAGCGGGGGCGCAGAACGCGTACAACGCGTCGAACGCCTGAGCGGGCGTCAGGGGGGCGGGGCCCGGCTCCGGCTTCGGCTCCGGTCCCGACTCCGGCCCCGACTCCGGCCCCGACTCCGGCCCCGACTCCGGTCTCAGTCCCAGTCCTAGTTCCGACCCCGACCCCGACCCCGACCCCGGTCCCGGTCCCGAGTCCGAATCTGTATTTGAATCCGCCGGTGCCTCGGACGCGGCGTGCGGGGCGGGCGCCTGATCGGCCGTCACCTTCCCCTCGCTCGTCTCCCGGGCCAGTGCGGCCAGCAGTTTCGCGTACGCCTCGCGCTTCCGGCCACGCGGAGTCGTGCGGCCCGTCTCCCACGCACGCACCGTCTCGCGGGAGACCCCCACCTGTGCCGCGAGCTGAGCCTGGGTCAGCGAGGCGGTCTCCCGCAGGCGTCGGCAGGTCTTGGGAGGCGGAAGCGGAATGGCAGGGCTCTCCGTCACCGGACGCCCCTCCGTGCGAAAAAGTACATAAACATATATTGAGCGACACAGCGGGGCTTCGCCTGTTACGACGGGAAAGCGCGTGTCGTTGGGAGCATGACCGGCGTGATCCCCACGACCGCTCGCCGACCGTCGCCGCCCCCTTCGCCCGCCACCCTGCTCACCACGTTGCTCACCACCCTGTTCGCCCGCTGGCAGCTGCGCTGGCGGGACCGTTCGCCGGGGCTCGCCGCCGGGCTGCTCGGCGGCGCGGTCGCCGCCGGGCTCGGACTCGCCGCGCTCGCCGTCCTGGTGACGCTGCTGTGGATCAGCTCGCCGTATCCCGACAGCGGGCCCGGCGGCGCCCTGCACGCCGCGACGGCCCTGTGGGTGCTGGCGCACGGCGTCGAACTGGTCCGCACCGGCACCCTCTCCGGCGTCCCCGCGCCGGTCGGGATCACTCCGCTGCTCCTCACCCTGGTGCCCGTCTGGCTGCTGCACCGGGCCGCCCGGGACGCCACCGACCCCGGCGACGGCACGGGCGTGACCGTGGGGCCGGGCGCGGGCGTCCGGGTCCGGGACCTCCTGGACGGCCCGCCACCGGTCTCCGCGCGCAACGCCTGGGCGGGCGTGGTCCTCGGCTACCTCGCCGTCGCCCTGCCGGTGGCGCTGTACGCACGGGGCGGGGCGCTGCGGCCCGCCTGGGCGGGGGCGCTGGTGTGCCTGCCGCTGGTCGTCATGGCGGCGGCGGGCGCGGGGGTGTGGACGGCGTTCGGCCGTCCGGGCGGTCCGGTGGGCCGGGCGCTGCGGGTACTGCCCCGGACGCTGCGTGAGCTGATCGTGGAACCGGACGCGCGGATGGGCGCCGCGGCCCGGGCGGCGGGCGCCGGGACGGCGGTGCTCGGCGGTGGCGGGGCGCTGCTGCTCCTGGTGTCGCTGGTGGGGCACGGCGGGGCGGCCCGGGGGTCGTTCCTCCGGCTGGCGGACGGCTGGGTGGGGCAGCTCTCCGTCCTGCTGCTGTGTCTCGCGCTGGTGCCGAACGCGGCCGTCTGGGCGGCGGCGTACTCCCTCGGCCCGGGTTTCGTGCTCGGCACCGGGCATCTGGTCGGCCCGCTCGCCTCCGCGCCCGCTCCGCTGCTGCCGCCGTTGCCGCTGCTGGCGGCGGTACCGGACCCGGGTCCGGGCACGCCGTGGCACTGGGCGGTCGGCGCGGTGCCGCTGGCGGCCGGGGCGACGGTGGGGTGGTTCACCGCCCGCTCGGCCACCGCACCCGCCCGGGCGCCGGTCCCGACGATGACCTCGGCGGTCCCGGGGGGTCCACCGACCGGCGTGGGCAACAGCATCGGCGTCGGCATCGGCGTCGGCATCGGCATCGGTCGCGGTGGTGCCGGGACGGGGGGCGGGGCGGGGCGCGGGGCGGGCCGTACGGGCCCTTGGCCGAGAGGCGGGACCGATGCCCCCTGGTCGACCGGCCGGACGGCCGCCGCCGCCTCCCTCGCGGCGCTGCTGTGCGCGGTCCTGGTCGCCCTGCTCGCCGCACTGGCCGGCGGGCCGCTCGGCAACGACGCCCTCGCCCGTTTCGGACCGGTGTGGTGGCAGACCGGGGCGGCCACGCTGGGGTGGGTCTGGACGGTGGCCGTGCCGACAGCGCTGCTCGGACGGGCCTGGCGGTGCCGCCGGGGCGTGCCGCGGGGCCCGGCCGACCGGCGCCGCTGGGGGTCGGGGTGGCGCCCGCCCCTCCTGTCATCACCCCGGATGCCCTGGACGCGGCACGCGAAGACCGGACCGGACGGAACAGCCGGCGGCGGACACGGACACGGGCACGGCGGTCACCCGGACAACGCGCCCTACGACCTCCTGCCGACCGACCCTCCACCCCTCGATCCGCCCCGCCCAATCCCCTGAGCCCAGCTCAGCCCAGCCCAGCTAAACCCGGCTCACCCCAGCCCGAGTCAGCCCTCCGTCCCCAGCACCCCCCGCAACTCCTCCGGCAGATGCCGGCTGCACGACTGCTTGGCCTCGTTGGTGAGGGCGTCGCTCTGACACGTGTAGTAATCGCTGTAGACCAGTTGCGCGGCGAAGGACGCGGCGACCAGCAGGATGCCCAGTGACGCCGTGACCAGGCCGCTGACCGCCGCCGTGGTCTGCGGCCGGCCGGTCTGCTCGGGCGGAAGCGCCGGGGTGTCCGGGTCGGCGGCGGCGCGAGGCTTGGCGCGCAGGGCGCTGATGCCCCAGTACAGCGCGAGGGCACCGAGCAGCAGCGCCACGTACCCCCAGCTGAACAGGGCGAAGAACAGCGCCCACATGCCGCTCAGCAGCGCGTACCGGGCGCGGCGCTGGGCGGGGTCGGTGGGGTCCCAGCGCGGGCCGGGGGCGCCGGACGGCTGCTGCGGACCGTTGCCCGGACCGCCGGGGCCCGGACGCTCGCCGAAGCCGCCGGGGGAACGGCCGGGCTGCCGGTCGCTCCACTGGCCGCCCCACGGCCGGTGGCCGCCGTCCGAGGAACCCTCCCCGCCGCTGTCGCCGGACGGGCGGCGCGGCTGCCAGGGCTGGTCCGGGGAGCCCTCGGGCGGCGGCGCGAAGGGATTGTCGTCCGCCTGGGACTTCGAGGACTTCGAGGACTTCGAGGACTTCGGGGCGTCGCCGTGGCCGCGGTCGCCCGGGGCGTCGGGCGGCGAGGACGGGCGCTCCCGCAGCAGCACGGCGCCGCTGTGCTCCCTTCCCTGCGCCGACTGCTGGGGGAGCGTGAGCAGTCGCGGGCTGCGGTCCGGCATCAAGTGAGCGTCTTCCCCTTGGCTGTGGCGATCGGGCGGTTACGAGTGGTGAACGCGCGGTGCGCGGACAGCGTTCCCGGCGCGCCCCCATCCAGACGCTACCTTCCGGCCACGCCCCCGTCCCGAGGGGGCCGCCCGGAGTGCCGGTATCGTTGCTGCCGGTCGGCTGCTTCGTAGGCTTCCCCGTATCAGGGGGCGTGAAGCATTCGTACGACCGCACAAACGCGGTGGTACGAGCCGCTCGCAGCCGCCCGCACCATCCCTGTACCACCCCCGCGCACCACCACCGCACCACCACCCGAACAACCACCGCACCACCACCCCGACAACCACCGCATCACCACCCCGACAACCACCGCATCACCACCCGCACCCCCGAGAAAGGCCCCCACCGTGGCCCCCAATGTGGCCGCCGAGACCGTGGCCGAGCCCGTTGCCGGACGCGTCGCGCGCCTCGTCGCGCTGGTCTCCGGATCCGGCACCAATCTCCAGGCGCTCCTCGACGAGATCGCTGCCACCGGCAGCGCGGCCTACGGCGCCGAGATCGTGGCCGTGGGTGCCGACCGGGAGGGCATCGAAGGGCTCGCCCGCGCCGAGCGCGCCGGGCTGCCCACCTTCGTCACGAAGGTGAGGGACTTCGCCACCCGCGAGGATTGGGACGCGGCGCTGGCGGCGGCGGTCGCCGGGTACGAGCCGGACCTGGTGGTCTCGGCCGGGTTCATGAAGATCGTGGGCAAGGAGTTCCTGGCCCGCTTCGGAGGGCGGTTCGTCAACACGCACCCGGCCCTCCTGCCCAGTTTCCCGGGGGCGCACGGCGTGCGGGACGCGCTCGCGTACGGCGCCAAGGTCACCGGCTGCACCGTCCACTTCGTCGACGACGGCGTCGACACCGGGCCGATCATCGCGCAGGGCGTGGTGGAGATCCGGGACGAGGACGACGAGAGCGCGCTGCACGAGCGCATCAAGGAAGTCGAGCGAAGGCTGCTCGTCGATGTCGTGGGCCGGCTCGCCCGCCACGGCTATCGCATCGAGGGACGAAAGGTAGTTATCCAGTGACCGCCGAGACAGTGACCGCCGAGAGCGGCAAGCGGGCCATCCGTCGGGCGCTCGTCAGCGTCTACGACAAGACGGGTCTTGAGGACCTCGCCCGCGGGCTCCACGAGGCGGGCGTCGAACTCGTCTCCACCGGGTCCACGGCCGGCCGGATCGCCGCCGCCGGCGTGCCGGTCACCAAGGTCGAGGACCTCACCGGCTTCCCCGAGTGCCTGGACGGCCGGGTCAAGACCCTGCACCCCAAGGTGCACGCCGGCATCCTCGCCGACCTGCGCCTGGAGAGCCACCGGCAGCAGCTCGACGAACTGGGCGTGGCCCCGTTCGACCTGGTCGTGGTCAACCTCTACCCGTTCCGCGAGACCGTCGCCTCCGGCGCGTCCCCCGACGAGTGCGTCGAGCAGATCGACATCGGCGGCCCCTCGATGGTCCGCGCCGCCGCCAAGAACCACCCCTCGGTCGCCGTGGTCACCAGCCCCGAGCGGTACGCCGACGTGCTGGGCGCGGTCAAGGACGGCGGGTTCGACCTGGCGACCCGCAAGCGGCTGGCCGCCGAGGCGTTCCGGCACACCGCCGAGTACGACATCGCGGTCTCCGCCTGGTTCGCCTCCTCCTACGCGCCGGCCGACGACTCGCAGTTCCCCGAGTTCCTCGCCACCAGCCTGGAGCGCTCGCACACCCTGCGCTACGGCGAGAACCCGCACCAGCCCGCCGCCCTCTACACCGCGGGCACCGGCGGTCTCGCCGAGGCCGAGCAGCTGCACGGCAAGGAGATGTCGTACAACAACTACACGGACACGGACGCCGCCCGCCGTGCCGCGTACGACCACGCCGAGCCGTGCGTGGCGATCATCAAGCACGCCAACCCGTGCGGCATCGCGGTCGGCGCGGACGTGGCCGAGGCGCACCGCAAGGCGCACGCCTGCGACCCGCTGTCCGCGTTCGGCGGCGTGATCGCGGTGAACCGCCCGGTCTCCAAGGAGCTGGCCGAGCAGGTCGCGGAGATCTTCACCGAGGTCATCGTGGCGCCGGACTACGAGGCGGGGGCCCTGGAGGCCCTCACCAAGAAGAAGAACATCCGGGTGCTGCGCGCCCCCGAGACCCCCGGCCACCCCGTCGAGGTCAAGCCGATCGACGGCGGCGCGCTGCTCCAGGTCACCGACCGGCTCCAGGCCGAGGGCGACGACCCGGCCACCTGGACCCTCGCCACCGGCGAGGCCCTGACGGCGGACGAGCTGGCCGAGCTGGCGTTCGCCTGGAAGGCGTGCCGAGCGGTCAAGTCCAACGCCATCCTGCTCGCCAAGGACGGTGCCTCGGTCGGCGTCGGCATGGGCCAGGTCAACCGGGTGGACTCCGCGAAGCTCGCCGTGGAGCGGGCGGGTGCCGAGCGCGCGCGGGGGGCGTACGCCGCCTCCGACGCGTTCTTCCCCTTCCCGGACGGCCTGGAGATCCTCACCGAGGCCGGCGTCAAGGCGGTCGTCCAGCCGGGCGGCTCGGTCCGTGACGAACTGGTCGTCGAGGCCGCGAAGAAGGCCGGCGTGACGATGTACTTCACCGGCACGCGGCACTTCTTCCACTGATCCCGGCCCTGATCCCGGCCCTGATCCGGCCCTGATCCGGCCCTGATCCGGCCCTGATCCTGGCCCTGATCCTGGCCCTGATCCGGCCCTGACCCCGGCGGTACGGAGGCGACGCTCTCGCCCCTCGTACCACCGGGGTCGGTTCCGTTCAGACCTGGGTCTCGCCGCCGTCGACGTACAGGTTGGCCCCGGTGATGAAGGCGCTCTGTCCGGAGGCGAGGAAGGCCACCGCGTTCGCGACCTCCTCGGGGCGGCCGATCCGGCCGAGCGGGATGCCCGTGGTGAACCGTTCCTTGACGACCGCCGGGTCCTCGTCGCCGGCCACGTCGTCCAGTCCGGGGGTGTCGATGCTGCCGGGGGAGACGGCGTTGACCCGGATGCCGCGGTCCTTCAGCTCATTGGCCCAGGTCCGGGTGAAGGACCGGATCGCCGCCTTCGAGGCCGCGTAGGCGCCGAACGCCGCGACCCCGTCGCCGGCCCGCACCGAGGAGTTCAGGATCACCGACGCGTCGTCGTTGAGCAGGGGCAGTGCCTTCTGGACGGTGAACAGCGTGCCCCGCACATTGATGCCGAAGATCCGGTCGACGTGTTCCTCGGTGGTCTGCTCCAGCGTCGCGAACGAGCCGACGCCGGCGTTCGCGAAGAGCACGTCCAGGCCCCGGCCCCGGGCGCGGACCGCGGCGTAGAGGCGGTCCAGGTCGGCGAGGTCGGTTATGTCGCCCGGCACCGCGGTGGCCCGCGCCGGGCCGATGGCCGCCACGGCCGCGTCCAGTTCCGTCTCGCGCCGACCGGTGACGAACACGTGCGCGCCCTCGTCCGCCAGCCGTACGGCGGTGGCCAGACCGATCCCGGTGCCGCCGCCGGTGACGACGGCCGTCCGGCCTGCGAGCTGTCCCGTTTGTCCCATGACTGCGCTCCATGTGGTTCGGTCGCTATTCAGTACCGCTCGGTACCGAATTAGACGCTACCACTTCTGTATCGAGCGGTATGAAAGGAGGCGGCCGAAGGACGGCGGGTGCGCCGCCCTGAGAAGTCACAGGGTCACGTCCGGCCCGCGGGGGTGTACTCCTTGAGGTAGTGGGCGACGCGGTCGGCGTAGTCGCGGCACTTCGGGGGAACACCGGCCGCGTCGTTCACCGTTCGGTACGACGTCCGGTAGGCGGCGGCGATCAGGACGCGGTGGTCGCCCGGCAGTCCGTCGTCCAGGCGAGGGGCGATCCAGCACAGGTAGCGGCCCACCGCCGGGATGGACTCGGCCGGGGGGAACGGGGGCTGCGGCACCGTCTCGCCGGGGGTGCCGTCGTCGTTCATCCACCAGCGCAGCACGCGCGGGGTCCAGCGGGCGATGCCGTACTCGTCCAGGGACGGATCGGCCAGATCGGGGTCGAAGTTGCTCTCCACCTTGAGCATGGCGGCGATCAGGGCGGGCGTGACGTTCGCGTCCGCGCAGTCGTGTGCCGTCTCCACGATCAGCAGCCGGTAGGCGGCCGGGACGCCCCGGTCGGTGCGCAGTTCGGCGGCGCCGTAGGAGGCGGCGGCGACGGCCGGGGTGCCGGCCGCTCCGGTACCGCCGCCGCCTTGCCGGTCCGGACCGGTGCCGGTGCCGGTCCGGTCGGCGACGCCGTACGCCAGCGCCGCGACGGCCACCGTGGCGGCCGCGGCGGCCAGGACCCGCCGGCGGCGTCCGCCGGGCCGGCCCCGGCGGGCGAACGGGCCGGCCGGCCACCGCAACCGCCGCCGTCCCTCCGGCGCCGTGGCGGTGGCGTCCGACACCCGGCGCAGTAGCTCCTCGGTGCCGATCCGGTCCGCGTGCGTACGGGTCAGACAGCCGCGGACGATCTCCCGCCAGGCATCCGGCAGTTCGGGCGACAGGCGCAGCTCGTCGGCGCCCCGGGCATAGCCGACGGCCGCGTCCCGGCGGGCCGTCGGGGTGCCGCCGGGCAGCGGGAAGGAACCGGTGAGCACCAGGTGGGCGAGGACGCCGAAGGCCCAGATGTCGGCGGCCGGGCGGGTCTGCCGGCCGCGCTCGCCGACCTCGGACCAGAGCAGCTCGGGCGGGGTGTAGTCGGGGGTGGAGAAGGCGGGTGTGTAGGCGTGGGTGCCCTCCAGTTCGGCGGCCATGTTGAAGTCGGCGAGGCGGACCGAACCGTCCGCCATCAGCAGCACGTTGCCCGGCTTCAGGTCGCCGTGCACCCAGCCCGCCCGGTGCAGCTGGACCAGGCCCTCGCAGACCTGGGCCAGCAGGACGGGCCCGGACGGCGGTCGCGGGGCGGCGGCGAGCAGACCGGACAGCGAGCCCTCGGCCCGCTCCAGTACGAGGACGGTGGCGCCGTCGAGGCGGGGCGTGCCGGGGTCGTCCACGGTGAGGGTCTCGTACATCCGCACCAGCCGGGGCCGCCGCAGCCGGCGGAGCAACCGCACCTCGCGGTCGATCAGTTCGCGCAGGTGGGCGAGTTGGCGGGGGGTTCCGGTGCCGGTCGGCAGGAACTTCAGGGCGACCTGGTCGGGCGCGTCCGTGCCGGTTCGGTGATCGCCAGTCCGGTGGTCCTCGGTCCGGTGGTCGCCGGTCCGGTCGTCGCCGGCCCTGTGGTCCTCGGCCCGGTCGTCGTCGGCCCGATGGTCGCCGGCCCGGTCGTCGGCCCCGGTCACCCGGCGGGCCGCGTAGACGCTGCCGAAGGCGCCGGTCGCGATCGGCTCGCGTACCTCCCAGCCGCCCACCCGGTACCCCCGCGGCACCGGCACGGCGTACGGCTCGGTCACCGCAGTGCCCGCCGGGGCGGTACCGCCAGGACCAGCAGATCGTCCTCGCGGACCAGGTCGAAGCGGAGCGCCAGCGACACCAGCGACTCCTTCTTGCCGTTCAGCCGCGGACCCGGCTCGGCCGTCTCCGGGCCGGGCTTGAGCCGCAGCTTGACGGCCAGGTAGTCGATGTTCCACTGCACCGACGTACGGGACGCCGCCGGCCAGGTGGGGCGCAGCCGCTCCACGACCTGGTCGACCGTGGGCAGCGCGGCGTGCGGCGCGCCCCGCAGCCGCGGCTCGCACAGGGCGGCCAGGACGGCGAAGTAGCGCTTGGTGCGGTCCACCGAGAAGGCGGGCGCGGTCGGCTCACCGCCGCCGCCGGTGCCGCCGCCGAAGCCGGCCCCGCCCTCGGCTTCGTCCTCGGCGCGCAGATAGTCGTGGCGCGGCGCCCACACCTCCACGGGGAGCAGGTCGCCCGCCGCGGGCAGCACGATCCGGGAGAACTCGAACGGCACCGGCGCGTCCAGCCGGCCCGGCGCCACCTTGATGTGCTCGCCCGCGCCCTCCGGGTTCTCCACCACGTACGTCTGATGCCCGGAGAGGTTGCTCAGCGTCCAGAAGGCGCCCTGGGCGGTGATCTCACCGGCCCGGCGGGACACCCCGTCGTGCTCGATCAGCAGGCCGTCCGCGCCCACCGCCCGCCCGAACGCGAGCCGTTCACCGGGCGCGAGCCTGCGTTGCGCCGGGTCCCGTCCGTCCTCCGTGGTCGGCGGAGGTACCACGATGATGCTGTACAAGGTGCGTCTCCCCGTGCCTGACGGCTGCCTCGGCCAGCCTAGGGGGACACCTGAGGGCCGTGGCACCCTCGAAAGGGTGGAACACGGCCCTCGGAGTTGAATGGCGAGAACGCGCCCTCGACCCCGACCCCGAGCGTGAGCGGGTCGGATCCGGACGGGTCAGTTCTGGATGACCATCGTGCTGGCGGCCTTGTCGTGCCAGCCCTGCTGGCGGCCGGACTTGTCCCAGAACGGGGACAGGTAGACGAGCAGCTGACCGATGCCGCAGGCGAAGCCGCCGACCACCGGGATGATGTAGCGGATGAACGCCGAGCCCAGCCCCGGCTTCTGGCCGGTGTCGACCTTCACCACGCGGATGCCGACGCAGAGCTTGCCGAGGGTGGCGCCCACCAGGCCGGTCATCAGCCACTCGTAGAGCACCCCGATGAGCATGAACACGATGAAGATGACGCCGAACGAGGCCGCGAAGTCCGAGCCGGCGTCGTCCATGCAGCTGTCGTAGTTGACGGAGTTCGGGTCGCAGTCCTGCATCGCGCCTATCGAACCGGCCACGCCGGCGAAGGCGAGGACGAAGTAGATGACGATGAAGGCCACGCTGTCGATCAGCCGGGCGGAGAAGCGGCGGGCCATCGAGGCGACGCGCGGGCCGCCCGGGTAGCCGTACCCCTGCTGCGGGTAGCCGTACCCCTGCTGCGGCGGGACGCCCGGCGCCTGCGGGTAGCCGTAGCCGGCCTGGCCCTGCTGGGGATACTGCGGGTAACCGTAACCCGGCTGACCCGGCTGACCCGGCTGACCCGGCTGACCCGGCTGACCGGGCTGACCGGGCTGACCCTGCGGGGCGCCGTACGGCGGCTGGTCCTTCGGGGCTCCGGGGCCGCCGGGGGCACCGGAGCCGCCGTACCCGGGCGGCGGCGGGTTCTGCGGCTGACCGTACGGGTTGTCGGGCGAGCCGTAACTCATGGCGGACTTCCTTCGTAGCGCAAGCGGGGACGATGCGGACGTCACGGAGGAACGTCAGGACGTGAGCGGTTCGCCCCCCGAGCTTGACCGCGATACTGCGCCGCTCATCGTCCTCGGCGGGCCGAGCCCTTGTCCAGCCGATCGCCCCACTGTTGTGCAAGTGCAACATCCCTGATCAAGGGCGGATACGGCGGGACCTGTCCGCTGCTGCCCGGGGCTGCCCCCTGCTGCCCGGAGCTGCCCGGATGGTGGCCGGGCGGTGGCCGGATTGGAACAGGAGGCCGGTCATCCGCGAGGATGGGGGCATGACCGCCCAGATTCTCGATGGCAAGGCCACCGCAGCCGCGATCAAGTCCGAACTGACCGCCCGCGTGGCGGCCCTGAAGGAGAAGGGGGTCACGCCCGGTCTCGGCACGATCCTCGTCGGGGAGGACCCCGGCAGTCAGAAGTACGTCGCCGGCAAGCACCGGGACTGCGCGCAGGTCGGTATCGCCTCCATCCAGCGCGAGCTGCCCGCGACCGCGACGCAGGCGGAGATCGAGGCGGTCGTCCGCGAACTGAACGAGGACCCGGCCTGCACCGGCTACATCGTCCAGCTGCCGCTGCCCAAGGGCATCGACGAGAACCGGATCCTGGAGCTGATGGACCCGGACAAGGACGCGGACGGCCTGCACCCGATGAACCTCGGCCGGCTGGTCCTGAACGAGCCGGCGCCGCTGCCCTGCACCCCGCACGGCATCCTCACCCTGCTGCGCCGCCACGGCGTGGAGATCAAGGGCGCCGAGGTGGTGGTCGTCGGCCGCGGGGTCACCATCGGCCGGCCGATGCCGCTGCTGCTCACCCGGCGCAGCGAGAACGCCACCGTCACGCAGTGCCACACCGGTACGCGGGACCTGTCCGCCCATCTCAAGCGCGCGGACATCATCGTCGCCGCCGCCGGTTCCCCGCACCTGGTGCGGGGCGAGGACGTCAAGCCCGGCGCGGCCGTCCTCGACGTCGGTGTCTCGCGCAACGCCGAGGGCAAGATCGTCGGCGATGTGCACCCGGACGTCGCCGAGGTCGCCGCCTGGATCTCCCCGAACCCCGGCGGGGTCGGGCCGATGACCCGGGCCCAGCTGCTGGTCAACGTGGTCGAGGCGGCGGAGCGCAGTGCCGGCCGATAAGAAGGCCGCGGACCTGGCCGAGGAAGCCGAGGGTGTCGAGCGCGCCGAGGCCGCCGAGGCCGCCGAGGCCGCCGAGGTGGACGGTGCTCGTCCCGACGCGGCGGATGCCGAAGTCCGTACCGATACCGATGCCGATGCCGATGCGGATGCCGGTGCCGACGCCGGTGCGGATGCCGGTGCCGACGCCGGTGCGGATGCCGATGGCCTCACCGTCCGCGACCCCGTCAGCGCGCCCGACGCCCAGGGCCGGCCGCGCCGTGTCACCCGGCGGTTCCCTCTCTTCACCCGGGACACCGCGCGTCCCGAGGGCGGTGGCCGGGCCGCCTCCGGTGACGCCCCGGCGCCCGCCCGGCAGTGGCCGGTGCTCACCGTCGTCGGCCTGGTCGGGCTCGGTCTGCTGCTCACCGCGCTGGACGTGTTCCGGTACGGGACGCTGCTCATCGGCCTCGCGCTGCTGGGCGGCGCCGCGCTGCGCTGGTTCCTGCCGGACGTCGGCATGCTCGCCGTACGCTCCCGTTTCACGGATATCGCCACCTACGGCGTGCTGGGCCTCGCCATCGCGCTGCTGGCGCTGATGGCCCAGCCGAGTCCGCTGCTGGAGATCCCGTTCCTGAAGGACACGCTGCACTTCACGGTGAGCAACGAATAACGCGGCACGAGCAGCGCTGAGAACGGCGGCCCGTTCCTCTCGTCCCCCCGGCGTGCGGACGGGCCGCCGTCCGCTGCCCAGGCTCCCGCACGCCCCGCGCCCGCTTCAACGCCCGGCGGCGTGCTGTGGCACGGAGGTGACGGTTCATCCATCGGGCAGCCATCGGGCAGCCATCGGGCGCCCACCGGGCACCCACCGGGCACCCACCGCGCACCCGCCGGGTCCGTGACCGGAGAGAACCGTGCGCCGAGCGTGACAGGGCGTGCGCGGGCGTGTGCGTTCAGTGTGATGATGTGACGACAAGTTCGCGGATGTGTGGTCAACTCATCTGAGATCCGGTTCACTTGGTCAATCGGGACGGTCCGGGGCGTCCCGACGGAAGACGGGCCTCCGCGAATGGGGACCGCGGAGGCCCGGATGGCAGACTGGACCGCGAGTCGGTGGGCGTGCGACGGTGCTCGCCCGCGGCTGCTGTGCTCCTGTGCGCCCCCACCCCGGGAAACCGAGATCCTCGCCGGGCGCATCCCTGTGGGTAGCCAGAACGGGACTCGGCGGAGCGCATGCGCACGGGGGAACGACCAGCACGACATCCGGGGGGAAGAGGGGGAAGCAATGCCTCGTTGGAAGGCCTTGCCCGATGATCTCGATCCGCAGATCAAGGAGTTCGCCGGCCAGTTGCGCAGGCTCGTCGACCGCAGTGAACTGAGCATCGCGGCGGTGGCCGACGCCACGGGCTACAGCAAGACGTCCTGGGAGCGGTATCTCAACGGCCGGCTGCTCGCGCCCAAGGGGGCGATCGTGGCCCTGGCCGAGGTCACGCGGACCAATCCGGTCCATCTGACCACCATGTGGGAGCTGGCCGAGCGGGCGTGGAGCCGCTCGGAGATGCGGCACGACATGACCATGGAGGCCATCCGGATCTCCCAGGCGCGCGCGGCACTGGGCGAGTTGACCACGCCCGAGTCGAACGCGGCCCGGGTGGACGCCCCGAGCGCCACGAACGCGACGAACACTCCGAGCGCCAAGGAGACCAAGCGGGCTCAGCGGGCCCAGGGGGCAAAGGAGTCGCGGGGCGCCAAGGAGTCGAGGGGCGCCAAGGAAGCCGGCGGAGCCAGGAGCGGCAGGGCGGCCGGCGGCACCGTGCTCACGCCCGGGATCGCCGGTCCGGCCGGGGTGTCGCCCACCGTGCCACCGGTGCCGGCGCAGCCGACCGCCGCCGACAGCCCGGACTGGGCCGGGGCCCGGGACAGCGGTCCGGCCGCCGAGGTCGCCGCCGCCTCCGCCGCGGCCAACTCCTGGGGCATGGCCGGTTATCGCGGACCCGCGCCGTCCGGCAACCGCAGGACCGGGACGCCCGGCACACCCGGCGGACCCGGCGCACCCGTGCCGAACGACACCGTGGCACTGGGCGCCGTCGGGAGCCCGCAGACCCCGGTGACCCGGCCGCAGGGCGGACCGCCGCCCGGCGACCGGGTGCCGGGACCGGGTGCCGGGAACGGAACCGGCGGCAAGCGGCTGGCGACCTTCGTCGCGGGCGTCGTCGGCGTCCTGGTCGTCGTCGCCGGCGCCTTCTTCCTGCTGAACGACGGCGGCGAGGAGAAGCAGGACGCCCGGCCGTCCCCGTCGCCGACCGTGACCACCGAGCCGGACCTGCCGGCCGGGGTGAAGTGCAGCGGCGACCAGTGCACCGGCAAGGACGCCGAGACCATGGGCTGCGGCGGCGACCTGGTGACCACCGAGCGGACGGCGACCGTCGGCACGGTCGTCGTCGAGGTCCGGTACAGCAAGACCTGTGGTACCGCGTGGGGCCGGGTCACCCAGGCCGGCCAGGGCGACGAGGTCCGGGTGAGCGCCGGCGGGGCCGAGCAGACCGGGTCGATCACGGTGACCGGTGACACCATCGCGTACACGCCGATGGTGGCCGTCGAGGCCGCGGCCGACGCGAAGGCGTGCGTCACGCTGGCGTCGGGGGAGCAGGGCTGCACCGAGTAACGGGTCCGGCGCGGAGGGATCCGGCGCGGAGGGATCCGGTCGGCAATCCGGGCGGACGGGTCCGCGCGCCGGTCCGAACAGCGGGGATGCCGGGCGGCGGGAAAAGTTCCCGCCCGGCAGGCATGCCCGGCCCGATCACGGGCACGCGAAGAGTACCCCCACGGGAGTCCGGCAACGGGTATCCCCATACGGCGGTCGCCAGCGTCCCCCCTCTCCCGGACCGGCGGCCGCCTCTTTGTGTGCCCGGGTGCGTACCGTCCGGCATAAGGCCAGGCAGGCGCCTTGTGGGACGGGCCACACGGACCCGGAGGTCCGGGATGCCGGATGCGCGATAGCCTGACCGCTGGGTCGATCTCTTGATACCAAGAGATCGATCAAACGTAGCGGGGCAGCGAGCCCCCACCGCCAGCTGTCATACGGAGAACGCCATGACCCGCACTCCCGTGAACGTCACCGTCACCGGCGCGGCCGGCCAGATCGGTTACGCCCTCCTCTTCCGCATCGCCTCCGGCCAGCTGCTCGGCGCGGACGTGCCGGTCAAGCTGCGCCTGCTGGAGATCACCCCGGCGCTGAAGGCCGCCGAGGGCACGGCGATGGAGCTGGACGACTGCGCGTTCCCGCTGCTCCAGGGCATCGACATCACCGACGACCCGAACGTCGCCTTCGACGGCACCAACGTCGGTCTGCTCGTCGGCGCCCGCCCGCGCACCAAGGGCATGGAGCGCGGTGACCTCCTTGAGGCCAACGGCGGCATCTTCAAGCCGCAGGGCAAGGCCATCAACGACCACGCCGCGGACGACGTCAAGGTCCTGGTCGTCGGCAACCCGGCCAACACCAACGCGCTGATCGCGCAGGCCGCCGCGCCCGACGTACCGGCCGAGCGGTTCACCGCGATGACCCGCCTGGACCACAACCGCGCGCTGACCCAGCTCGCGAAGAAGACCGGTTCGACGGTCGCCGACATCAAGCGGCTGACCATCTGGGGCAACCACTCCGCCACCCAGTACCCGGACATCTTCCACGCCACCATCGCCGGCAAGAACGCGGCCGAGGTCGTCAACGACGAGCAGTGGCTGGCCGACGACTTCATCCCGACCGTCGCCAAGCGCGGCGCCGCGATCATCGAGGCCCGGGGCGCCTCCTCGGCCGCCTCCGCCGCCAACGCCGCCATCGACCACGTGCACACCTGGGTCAACGGCACCGCCGACGGCGACTGGGTCTCCATGGGCATCCCGTCGGACGGCTCCTACGGCGTCCCCGAGGGCCTCATCTCCTCCTTCCCGGTCACCACCAAGGACGGCTCGTACGAGATCGTCCAGGGCCTGGAGATCAACGACTTCTCGCGCGCCCGCATCGACGCCTCCGTCCAGGAGCTGACGGAGGAGCGCGACGCGGTCCGCGGTCTCGGCCTCATCTGAGCGGCGCCCGCACCGACGCCCGACGGGCCTTCTTCCAGTTCGTACCGGAAGAAGGCCCGTCGTCATACGTACTGTCATACGTACTGCCGTAGCCGTAGCCGTAGCCGTAGCCGCAGCCGTGCTCGGGACCGGGATCGCCGGATCATGTCGTCGACGGTGGTCAATGCTCCGCCATGCGGTCACACTCCCAGTGACCTACCGCACTTTCAGCCATCGATTCGGCATGCAAACGGGCGACCGGGGCAGGGCTCCCGGTCCCCGGCGTGGCATCCATCCGACACACGGGCGCTGATCAGGAACGGAAGGCGGACACCGGGCATGGCGGACAGAACGGCACCCCGAGAGCTCGACGCGGAGCGCACCGGCATTCACGTGGGAGGCGAGTGGCTGGCGGCGTCCTCCGGGGCCGCCCGGGAGGTCGTCGACCCCGCGGACGCCCTGCCGTTCGCCGTCGTCGCGGAGGGCGACGCGAAGGACGCCGACCTCGCGGTGGCCGCCGCGCGCCGCGCCTTCGACACGGGCCCGTGGCCACGCACCCCGGTCGCCGGCCGCGCCGCCCTGCTGCGCCGCGTCGCCGATCTGCTGGTCCGGGACCGGGAGCGGATCGGCCGGCTGGAGAGCCGGGACGCCGGCAAGACCGTCGAGGAGGGCCGGGTCGACGTCGACTGTGTCGCGGACGCCTTCCGCTACTTCGCGGACCTGGTCGCCGCCGAGGCCCCCGGCCGGGTCGTCGACGCGGGCACGCCCGACGTGCACAGCGTCGTCGTCCATGAACCGGTCGGTGTCTGCGCGCTGATCACACCTTGGAACTACCCTCTCCTCCAGGCCAGTTGGAAGATCGCGCCGGCGCTGGCGGCCGGCAACACCTTCGTGCTCAAGCCCAGCGAGATCACCCCGCTGACCACGATCACCCTGATCGAGCTACTGGTGGAGGCGGGCCTGCCGGCCGGGGTGGCGAACCTCGTCACCGGTCCCGGTCACACCGTCGGCGCCCGGCTCGCCGAGCACCCCGACGTCGACCTGGTCTCCTTCACCGGCGGTCTGGCCAGCGGCGTCAAGGTGGCCCAGTCCGCCGCCGTCACCGTCAAGAAGGTCGCCCTCGAACTCGGCGGCAAGAACCCCAACGTGGTCTTCGCCGACGCCTGTGCCACCGCCGATGGTTTCGACACCGCCGTCGACCAGGCCCTCAACGCCGCCTTCATGCACAGCGGCCAGGTCTGCTCGGCGGGCTCCCGGCTGATCGTCGAGGAGTCCGTCCGCGACCGCTTCGTCGCCGAACTCGCCCGCCGCGCCGACAGGATCCGCCTCGGCCGCGGCACCGAACCCGGCGTCGAGTGCGGCCCGCTGGTCTCCGAACGGCAGCGCGCCCGCACCGAGGAGTACGTCGCCGCCGCGCTCGCCGAGGGCGCGGTCCTGCGCTGCGGCGGCCGGCGCCCGGCCCCCTCGGCGGTACGCCCCGAGGCCGGGTACTTCTACCAGCCGACCGTCCTCGACCACTGCCACCGCGAGATGCGCGTGGTCCGCGAGGAGGTCTTCGGCCCGGTCCTCACCGTCGAGACCTTCCGCACCGAGGACGAGGCGGTCGCCCTCGCCAACGACACCGAGTACGGGCTCGCGGGCGCCGTCTGGACCACCGACGCGGGCCGTGCGCGCCGGGTCGCGGGCCGGCTGCGGCACGGCACGGTCTGGATCAACGACTTCCACCCCTACCTGCCGCAGGCGGAGTGGGGCGGTTTCGGCAAGAGCGGCACCGGCCGCGAACTGGGCCCCGCGGGCCTCGCCGAGTACCGCGAGACCAAGCACGTCTACCAGAACCTCGCGCCCGCGCCGGTCCGCTGGTTCGCCGGCTGACCCCCTCCCTGTCGTCCGTCTCCAGCCCCCGTTCCCGTCTCCGGTCCCCATCTCCGGTCACCGTCCCCGGCCCCGTCTCCGGCCCCTGTCCCCGCCCCGTCCCAGGCCCCGTCCCCTCCTTCCGTCCCGGCCCCTGGAGTACGCCCATGCCCGAGAGCACCCCTGTCTACGACTACGTCGTCATCGGCGGCGGCACCGCCGGCTCGGTCATCGCCTCCCGTCTGACCGAGAACCCGGACACCACCGTCGCCGTCATCGAGGGCGGCCCCAGCGACGTCGGCCGCGACGACGTGCTGACCCTGCGCCGCTGGATGGGCCTGCTCGGCGGCGAACTCGACTACGACTACCCCACCACCGAGCAGCCGCGCGGCAACTCGCACATCCGGCACAGCCGGGCCCGGGTGCTCGGCGGCTGTTCCTCGCACAACACCCTCATCGCCTTCAAGCCGCTGCCGTCCGACTGGGACGAGTGGGAGGCGGCCGGCGCCAAGGGCTGGGGCGCGGTGCCGATGGAGGCGTACTGGGCCCGGCTGCTCAACCACATCGTGCCGGTCGACGAGAAGGACCGGAACGCCATCGCCCGCGACTTCGTCGACGCGGCCCAGAAGGCGCTCCAGGTGCCCCGGATCGAGGGCTTCAACAAGAAGCCGTTCACCGAGGGCGTCGGCTTCTTCGACCTCGCCTACCACCCCGAGGACAACAAGCGCTCCTCGGCGTCGGTGGCGTATCTGCACCCGGTCATGGACGAACGCCCCAACCTCACCCTGATGCTGGAGACCTGGGCGTACCGCCTGGAGCTGGCCGGTCCCCGGGCCGAGGGCGTCCACGTCCGTACCAAGGACGGCGCGGAGCATCTCGTTCGCGCCCGGCGCGAGGTGGTGGTGTGCGCCGGCGCGGTCGACTCGCCCCGGCTGCTGCTGCACTCCGGCATCGGTCCGCGGGCCGACCTCGAAGCGCTCGGCATACCCGTGGCGCACGACCTGCCCGGCGTCGGCGAGAACCTCCTCGACCACCCCGAGTCGGTGATCGTCTGGGAGACGGACGGCCCCATTCCGGACAACTCCGCGATGGACTCCGACGCCGGCCTGTTCGTGCGCCGTGACCCCGAACACCAGGGCCCCGACCTGATGTTCCACTTCTACCAGATCCCGTTCACGGACCACCCGGAGCGACTGGGCTACCGGCGCCCGGAGTTCGGCGTCTCGATGACCCCGAACATCCCCAAGCCGCGCAGCCGCGGCCGCCTCCACCTGACCAGCGCCGACCCGTCCGTCAAGCCCGCCCTGGACTTCCGGTACTTCACCGACCCCGACGACCACGACGGCCGCACCCTGGTCGACGGCATCCGCGTCGCGCGCGAGATCGCGAAGACCGAGCCGCTGGCCGGCTGGCTCAAGCGCGAGGTGTGCCCGGGGCCGAACGTGCTGGGCGACGCCGAGCTGAGCGAGTACGCCCGCAAGGTCGCGCACACCGTCTACCACCCGGCGGGCACCTGCCGCATCGGTGCGCCGGACGACCCCCTCGCGGTCGTCGACCCCGAACTGCGCGTCCGCGGTCTGGACGGACTGCGGATCGCCGACGCCTCGGTCTTCCCGACCATGCCCGCCGTCAACCCGATGATCGGCGTGCTGATGGTCGGCGAGAAGGCCGTCGAGCTGATCGGCGCGGCGTCCGCCGCCCCGGCCGGGGGTGACGCCCGATGAGCGCCCTCCCCGCCACCCCGGCCGAGCGGCCCCCGGTCTTCGCCGTGCACGGCCTGTGGAAGGTCTTCGGACCGAAGGCCGACCGGGTCCCCGGCGACCCGGAGCTGACCGCCCTCACCCCGGCCGAACTGCGCGACCGCACCGGCTGCACGGCCGCCGTCCGGGACGTCGGCTTCGAGGTGCGCAAGGGCGAGGTCTTCGTTGTCATGGGCCTGTCCGGCTCGGGCAAGTCCACCCTGGTCCGCTGTCTGACCCGGCTGATCGAACCGACGGCCGGTTCCATCGCCATCGACGGCGACGACGTACGGGCGATGGACCGCACCCGGCTGCGCGCCCTGCGCCGGCACCGTACCGCGATGGTCTTCCAGCACTTCGGCCTGCTCCCGCACCGCACCGTCCTCGACAACGTCGCCTACGGCCTCCAGATCCAGGGCATGAGCCGCGCCGAGCGGCGCGAACGGGCCGCCGCCGTCGTCGCCAAGGTCGGCCTGGAGGGCATGGAGCGGCGCCGCCCGGCCCAGCTCTCCGGCGGTCAGCGGCAGCGCGTCGGCCTGGCCCGCGCGCTCGCCGTCGACCCCGAGGTGCTGCTGTTCGACGAGCCGTTCAGCGCGCTGGACCCGCTGATCCGGCGGGACATGCAGGAGGAGGTGGTGCGGCTGCACCGCGAGGAGGGCCGCACGATGGTCTTCATCACCCACGACCTCCAGGAGGCGCTGCGGCTCGGCGACCGCATCGCCCTGATGCGGGACGGGCGGGTGGTCCAGCTCGGCACGCCGGAGGAGATCGTCGGCTCGCCCGCCGACGACTACGTACGGGAATTCGTCCGGGACGTGCCGCGCGAGCAGGTCCTGACGGTCCGTACGGCGATGCGGCCGGCCGCCGGCGCCGAGGAGGCGGGCCACGGCCCCGCCGTCCGCCCCGACGCCACCGTCGCCGAGGCCATCGAGGCGGTCGCCCGCAGCGGCAGCGCGGCCCGGGTGATGGAGGACGGCCGGTGCGTGGGGGTGGTGGACGCGGCGGCACTGCTCGGTGTGGTCGCCGGAACGGACCAGGCGAGGGAGGCGGTCCGATGACGACGACCGTCACGGCGTCCGCCGTCCCGCCCGGCATCCTCAGCAATCGTGCCGCCCGCAAACTCCTCCCCCTCGCCCTCGCCGCCGCGGTCCTCGCCCCCCTGGCCCACGCCCAGTGGTCCAGCGGCACCTGGCCCGCCGCCCTCACCGTCGACGTCTCCGGCCCGCTCGGCCAGGTCAGCGACTGGATCATCGACAACCGGGACAGCCACCCGCTGTTCCTCTACTTCTTCGGCCACGTGAGCAACGCCGTCGTCCTCGCCGTACGCGCCGTCTACCTCGCCCTCCTCGCCGTCGGCTGGGCCGGCGTCAGCGCGGTCGGCGCGCTGGTCGCCTGGCGGGTGGCCGGCCTCCGGCTGGCGCTCGGCACGGCGGTGGCGTTCCTGGCCTGCGGCCTGCTCGGCATGTGGGTGCCGACCATGCAGACCCTCGCCCTGATGGCCGTAGCGGTGCTGGTCTCGGTGCTGGTGGGCGCGCTGCTCGGACTGGCCGCCGGGCTGTCCGACCGGGCCGACCGGGCGCTGCGTCCGGTGCTGGACACCATGCAGGTGCTGCCCGCCTTCGCCTACCTGCTCCCCGTCGTCCTGGTCTTCGGCATCGGCGTCCCCGCCGCCGTGCTGGCCACCGTCGTCTACGCCGCCCCGCCGATGGCCCGGCTCACCGCGCTCGGCCTGCGCGGCGCCGACCAGGAGGTCCTGGAAGCCGTCGAGTCGCTCGGCACCACCGCCCGGCAGCGGCTGCTGACCGCCCGCATCCCGCTGGCCCGCGCGGAACTCCTGCTCGGCCTCAACCAGACGATCATGATGGCGCTGTCGATGGCCGTCATCGCCTCCGTCATCGGCGCCGGCGGCCTCGGCGACCGGGTCTACCAGGCGCTCGCCGCGGTCGACGTCGGGGCGGCCCTCGCGGCCGGCATCCCGATCGTGCTGCTCGCGGTCGTGCTGGACCGGGTGACCGGCGCGGCGGGGGAGCGGTCGGACGAGGCCCCGAGGTCTCCGGCCGGCCGGCGGTACGCGCTCGCCGGCGCCGTGGCCGTCGCCCTCGCCGGCCGGCTGGCCGGCCGCCTGGAGTGGCCGGAGTCCTGGGCGCTGGACCTCGCCGAACCCGTCAACCGCGCCGTCGACTGGATGACCGGCCACCTCTACTCCGGCGTCCCCGTCGTCGGCGGCACCGCCGACTGGGCGGGCCACTTCACCACCTGGGTCCTGGATCCGCTGCGGGACGGCCTGCTGTGGCTGCCCTGGTGGTCCGTCCTCCTGGCCGTCGCCGCCCTGGCCTGGCTGATCGGCACCTGGCGCACCGCGCTGACCGCCGTACTGGCGATGGCCGCGATCGGCGTCCTCGACGTGTGGGAACCGTCCCTGGACACCCTCTCCCAGGTGCTGGCGGCCGTCGCCGTCACCTTGCTGCTCGGCTTCGCCACCGGCATCGCGGCGGCCCGGAGCGACCGGTTCGAACGCCTGCTCCGCCCGGTCCTCGACGTCTTCCAGACGATGCCGCAGTTCGTGTACCTGATCCCGGTCGTTGCCCTGTTCGGCGTCGGCCGCGCCCCCGCCGTGGCCGCCGCCGTCGTCTACGCGCTGCCCGCCGTGGTCCGGATCACCGCGCAGGGCCTGCGCGGGGTCGACCCGGCGGCGCTGGAGTCGGCCCGCTCGCTCGGCGCGACCGGCGGGCAGCAACTGCGGCAGGTGCAGCTCCCGCTGGCCCGCCCGGCGCTGCTCCTGGCCGTCAACCAGGGTGTGGTGCTGGTCCTGGCCGTGGTCATCATCGGCGGTCTGGTCGGTGGCGGCGCGCTCGGCTACAGCGTCGTCTTCGGCCTCGCCCAGGGCGACCTGGCGACCGGCCTGGTGGCCGGCGCGGCCATCGTCTGCCTCGGCCTGATGCTGGACCGCGTCACGCAACCGACCGAACGCCGTGCACGGAAGGGAGCCTGACATGCGGCTGCGTACGACTGCCCTGGCGGGCACGCTGGTCCTGCTGACCGGCTGCGGCGCCGCCGACATGACCAAGCAGGCGTCACCGTTCGCGAACGCGCAGGGCGCGAAGACGGTGACGCTGTCCGTGCAGTCCTGGGTCGGCGCGCAGGCCAACGTGGCCGTCGCCCAGTACCTCCTGGAGCACGAACTCGGCTACCGCGTCGACACCGTCCAGGTCGACGAGGTCCCCGCCTGGGACGCGCTCAGCCAGGGCCGGGTCGACGCCATCCTGGAGGACTGGGGCCACCCCGACCAGGAACAGCGCTACGTCGAGGACAAGCGGACCATCGTGAACGGCGGCGGCCTCGGCGTCACCGGCCACATCGGCTGGTTCGTGCCGACGTACTTCGCGAAGGCGCACCCGGACGTCACCGACTGGAAGAACCTGAACAAGTACGCCGACCGGCTGCGCACCCCGGAGAGCGGCGGCAAGGGCCAGCTGCTGGACGGCTCCCCGTCCTACGTCACCAACGACAAGGCCCTGGTGACCAATCTGAACCTGAACTACCAGGTGGTCTTCGCCGGCTCCGAGGCCGCCCAGATCACCCAGATCCAGCAGTTCGCGAAGGCGAAGAAGCCCTTCCTGACGTACTGGTACACCCCGCAGTGGCTGTTCGAGCGGGTCCCGATGACGGAGGTGAGGCTGCCGGCCTACGCGGAGGGCTGCGACGCCGACCCCGCGAAGGTCGACTGCGCCTACCCGGTCACCCCGCTCCAGAAGTACCTCAACGCCGACTTCGCCCGCGGCGGCGGCAAGGCGGCCGAGCTGCTGAAGAACTTCGAGTGGACCACCGAGGACCAGAACCAGGTCTCCCTGATGATCGCCGAACAGAAGCTGTCGCCCCAGGAGGCGGCGCGGAGGTGGGTGGACAGCCACGGGCCGGTGTGGCGGGCGTGGCTGCCCTGATCCGCGTACGCCGTCCGCGTCTCAGGCGTGCTGCCCCGGCTGGTAGTGCCCCGGCGTCAGCCGGCAGGTCACGCCGAACCGGTTCCAGGCGTTGATCACCGTGATCGCGGCGATCAGCTGGGCCAGTTCCGCCTCGTCGGGGAAGTGCTTGGCGGCCCGCTCGTACACCTCGTCCGGCACGAAGCCGTCCGTCAGCACGGTGACCGCCTCGGTCAGCTCGATCGCCGCCAGTTCCTTCGCGGTGTAGAAGTGCCGGGACTCCTCCCAGGCGCTGAGCTGCACGATCCGCTCCACGCTCTCGCCCGCCGCGAGCGCGTCCTTGGTGTGCATGTCGAGGCAGAGGGCGCAGTGGTTGAGCTGCGAGGCGCGGATCTTGACCAGTTCGTAGAGCACCGGGTCGAGGCCCTGCTTGGCGGCGGCGTCGAGCCGGATCATCGCCTTGTAGACCTCGGGGGCGTGCTTGGCCCACTGGAGCCGGGGCGGCTGCTCGGCGGCGTACGCGGTGTCGGTCGGTGTCGTCATGCGTCCACCCTAGGAACGAAGCAGCCCACGGGTATGGTCCACTTCCGTGACGGAATCCTGGGCCAATCTCGGTATCGACCTGCACCTGGGACCCCTGGAACCGGCCGGTTCCGGCCTGCGCCGCGGCCTGACCGACGCCCTGCGCGAGGCCGTCCGCACCGGCCGGCTCGCCCCCGGCACCCGGCTGCCGTCCTCCCGCACCCTCGCCGCCGACCTCGGCATCGCCCGGAACACCGTCGCCGACGCCTACGCCGACCTGGTCGCCGAGGGCTGGCTGACCGCCCGGCAGGGCTCCGGCACCCGGGTCGCCGACCGCCCCGTCGCCGCGCCCCCGGCCGGCCCCGCACCCCGGGGCCGTACCCCCGCCCGCCCCGTCCACGACCTGCGCCCCGGCACCCCCGACCTGGCCTCCTTCCCGCGCGCCGAGTGGCTCAAGGCCACCCGCCGGGCCCTGCACACGGCCCCGCACGAGGCGTTCGGCTACGGCGACCCCCGGGGCCGCCCCGAACTGCGGCAGGCGCTGGCCGGCTACCTCTCCCGCGCCCGGGGCGTGCGCGCCGACCCGGCCCGGATCCTGGTCTGCAACGGGGCCGCACACGCCCTGTCCCTGCTGGGCACGGTGCTGCGGGCCCGCGGCGTGCACACGGTCGCCGTCGAGTCGTACGGCCTGCACATCCACCGCGACCTGCTCACCGCCGCCGGGCTGCGCACCGTCCCGCTGCCCTTCGACGCCCAGGGCACCGACCCGGGCGCGCCGCCCGAGGCGGCCGGGGCGGTCCTCCTGACCCCCGCGCACCAGTTCCCGATGGGCATGGCACTGCGCCCGGACCGCCGCGCGGCGGTCGTGGACTGGGCCCGGCGCACCGGCGCGCTGGTCCTGGAGGACGACTACGACGGCGAGTTCCGCTACGACCGCCAGCCGGTCGGCGCCCTCCAGGGCCTCGACCCCGACCGCGTCGTCCACCTCGGCACCGCCAGCAAGGCCCTCGCCCCCGGCCTCCGGCTGGCCTGGGCCGTGCTGCCCGCACCGCTGCTCGACGAGGTGCTGGCCGCCAAGAACCACCTCCCCACCTGCTCCGCCCTGGACCAGCTCACCTTCGCCGAGTTCCTCACCTCCGGCGCCTACGACCGCCATGTGCGCGCCGCCCGCCTGCGCTACCGGCGCCGCCGCGACGCCCTGACCACGGCACTGGCCGCGCGCGCCCCCGACGTCCGGGCCACCGGCATCGCCGCCGGCCTGCACGCCGTACTCCTCCTCCCGCCCGGCACCGAACAGTCCGTCATCCAGGCCGCCACCTGGCAGAACCTGGCCCTCTACGGCCTCTCCCTGTTCCGCCACCCGGACGCGACGACACCTCCCCTGGACGCGGTGGTCGTCGGCTACGGGACTCCGCCGGACCACGCCTGGGCGGGGGCGCTGGACGCGCTGTGCAGGGTGTTGCCGTAGCGGAACCGGCGTTCTGGACCCGCCGCACGGCGGAACTCACGGTTTGTGGGTCACCCAGAGCAGTTCCGCCGGCCAGCGGTGTGCCCAGTCGGGCGGGTCGGTCTCGTTGTAGCCGTTGGGTGTTCCGGGTCCGGGCCGCGGCTCGACGAGGTCGTCGATGACGAGACCTGCGCCGCACAGGACCCTGATCCAGTCGCCGTAGGTGAGCTGGTAGCTGGTCGCGCCGTCACCTTCGGTGATGGTGTTCAGCCCGAAGTAGTCCTGCCGCGGCGTCGTGGTCACGCGGCCGGCGGCTTCGTCGTAGCAGGCCTCGAACCACGGGCTGGCGACGTTGAACACCAGGCGCCCGCCGCGGCCCAGGACGCGTGCGGCCTGCGGGACGGCCAGGTGCGGGGGCGCCCAGCTGAGTCCGCCGAAGTCGCAGAACACCAGGTCGAAGCTGTCGGCGGCGAAGGGGAGGTGTTCGGCGGCGCCTTGCACCAGCGGGTAGCGGTCCGCCCCCATCGCGCCGGCCGCCGCGGCGAGTTGGGCTTCGGACAGGTCGAGCCCGATCACGGTGGCGCCCTCGGCGACGAGCGCTCTGGACCACTGCCCGGCACCGCAGCCGAGTTCGAGGACGCGCTTGCCGGTGACGTCGCCCAGGGCGTGCAGGTACGCGTCGGGGATGGAGTACATGCCCCACAGCCGGGGGGCCGCGCCGATCCGCGGGTCGTGCTCGAGCTGGTAGGCGTCGCTGATCTGGTTCCAGAGCCGCCGGTTGGCGGGAATGCTGTCCACGAGCCGACTCCAGCACTGCCTGCCGAGGGCGGTCAACACGATCAGGGTTCGACGCCGGCCCGCATCCGGGCGTGCCGCAGGAGCGCCACGGTCACCGCTTCGGCGAGCTGGTCGGCGTCGGTGGCGTCCGGGGCACCGGGGCCGGGCGGGGTCAGCCACACCCGGCCGGCGACCGGGGTCAGTCCGCTGCCGCTGGTCACCGAGGGCGCCGGACACCGCATCACGGCGTCGGCCACACAGCGGGTCAGGCGCAGCGCGGGCCACACGTCCGCCGTGCCGCGGACCACGATGAACTCCACCGTGCTGCGTGGCAGGTTGGCCAGGACCGGGCCGCGCGGCACGCCGCGTTCCCGCAGGATCGTGAGGGCGGTCGAAGCGCAGGCGCTGGCGACACGTACCACGTCGACGCCGGTGACCTTGACGAACGCCGGCCGGCGGACCGCCCAGGCGGCGGCGAGCCTGGGGCCCGGCGCCGTACCCGGGCGCCACGATTCGGCGAGGGGCCCGCGGCAGCGGTCGCGGGGAATCACCGAATGCCTCCGGTTCCGTACGCAATCCGGGCGGGTCGGCCAGGCCCTCCGGGATACCCCCGCGAAACGGATGACACTCCGGCCTGTTCTGTCATCCATTTCACCGGGACACCACCGATGCCACCGCCATGGCCGTCCGCGCCCCGGGCCTCACAGGACCTCTCCGCGGCTCCGGGCGTTGGCACGGGCGGTCTCCGCGCTCAGACGCTGTATCGGGTCCGCGGGACGGACGTCGCGCGGGTCCGCCTCCCATTCGGTCCCGCCGCAGACGGGACGCAGGAACCAGTACGGTCCGGCGACGCCGCGGAACTCGCCCACCCGGCCGCCCCGGCTGGTGTCCACCATGAGCGCGCCGAGTTCGGGCACGTGCTGCGCTGCCACTGCCGCTCCTCTCCGTAGCGATGTGACTACCAAGCGGGTTCAGAATGGCCCGCGGCTGGGCAGTCCTCAACCTGCGTGAGTTGACCGGAGAGTTGGGAGAGGTGCGTTGAACCGCAAGGAACTGGACCCGGAGCGATCACCGGCCGCGGCGTTCGGGAACCGTCTGCGCAGGATGCGCGACGAGCGCGGCTGGACACAGGACGAGTTGGGCGAACGCATGGGCTACTCGGGGACGCACATCTCCGCCGTGGAAACTGGCCGGCGTCCGCCAACCCGACGTTTCGCGAGGATCGCCGACCGGGTCTTCGACACCGGCGAGCTGTTCCAGAAGGCGAGCCGAGCGGTCCGCTCCACGGCGCTGCTGGAGGGTTTCCCCGAGTACGTCGGGCACGAGCGGCGGGCCGCCGAGATCCGGCTGTACGAGGTGGGCGTCGTCCCCGGCCTGCTCCAGACACCGGAGTACGCGCGCGTCCTCGCCGACAGTGCCGTCAAGCGGGGCGCGATCACGCCCGAGCAGGCGGAGGAACGCGTCCGGCTCGTCGCGGAGCGGCAGACCTCGCTGGACCGGGACCCCGTGCCGCTGCTGCTGACCGTGCTGGACGAGAGCTGCCTCCGCCGCCCCATCGGTGACCGGGCCGTCATGGACGCCCAGTGGAACCGGCTGATCGAGTTCGCCGACCTCCCGAACAGCGTCTTCCAGGTGGCGCCGTTCAGCATGGGAGAGCGACGCCCCTTCGACCTGCCCGTCACTGTGCTGACGATGCCGGACCGCTCGCTGATGTCCTACGCGGAGTCGTCCCAACGCGGGCACCTGGAACGGGAAAGTTCGTTCGTACTGCCCATCCTGACGGCCTACC
Organism: Streptomyces sp. JW3; assembly: GCF_052216785.1. Lineage (NCBI taxonomy): Bacteria > Bacillati > Actinomycetota > Actinomycetes > Kitasatosporales > Streptomycetaceae > Streptomyces > Streptomyces sp. JW3. The sequence continues at coordinate 196,439 of NZ_JBQOUX010000001.1, forward strand.
ATCAGCTACAGGCCGGGGCGCTGTCGCAGGCGGCGTCGGTGGCCTTGATCGAAGAGCTTCGAAAGGGCGCACCGTGACGACCGAAGACCCGCAGTGGCGCACGTCCTCGTACAGCAACAACGGCGGCCAGTGCATAGAGGTCGCCAGGAACCTGGCCGCCTCCCGCGGCACGGTCCCCGTCCGCGACTCCAAGAACCCGGCCGGCCCGGTGCTGGCCTTCCCGGCCGGTTCGTTCGCCGCCTTCGTGACGGGCGTCAAGGGCGGGGGGTTCGGCACCGTCTGACCAGTCGGCGGCCCTCCTTCGCGGTCCCCATCCCCCTGCCGTACCATCCACCTCCGACGGCGGTCGGACACCAGATCGAGTCAACTGCCGTACGCACGCGCGGACAACAGGGGGAAACGGACATGGCAGAGACCCGGCGACGGCTGCGGTCGAGCACCGTCGTGCTCGGCGGTATGGGGGTCCTCGCGGCCGCTCTGACGTCGTGCGGCTCGGAGCCCGACCGGCGCTGCGTGGACCGCGACGACTACACCCTCGCCGACGGCTACAAGGTCGTCGCCGACAAGAACTGCAAGTCCACCACCGGCCTGGCGAGTTCCGACTGGTACTACGACTCCGACGTCACCCGCGGCCGGGCCGACTACGGCACCTTCGACCGCGACGAGGCCGTCGACCGCGGCGGCCTCGGCTGCTCCAGCCACGGCAGCAGCGGCGGCTGAGCGGCCGTGCGGCGTCGCACCGTCGAGCCCCGCCCCGGCTGGCAGCAGACCGTCGAGGAACAGGGGCTCGTGTACCCCCTCACCCGCTACCCCGACGACTCCCTGCGCCCCTACTGGGACGAGAGCGCCTACTACGTCTTCTCCCTGGACGAGGTCGAGGCGCTGGAGGAGACCGTCGAGGAACTGCACCGCATGTGCCTGGCCGCCGCCGAGCACATCGTCACCGCCGGCCGCTTCGCCGACCTCGGCATCACCGACCCCCGCGTGATCCGGGCCGTCACCGAGGCATGGCGGCGCCGCGCCGAACTCCCCTCCGTCTACGCCCGCTTCGACCTGCGCTACGACGGCGCCGGACCGGCGAAACTCCTGGAGTACAACGCGGACACCCCGACCTCCCTGGTCGAGGCGGCGTCCCCGCAGTGGTTCTGGATGGAGGACCGCTTCCCCGGCGCCGACCAGTGGAACTCCCTCCACGAGCGCCTGATCGACGCCTGGAAGAAACAGGCATCCCTGCTCCCGCCCGGCAGCCCGCTGTACTTCGCGCACTCCACCGCCGACGAACTCGGCGAGGACCTCATGACGGTCGCCTACCTCAAGGAGACCGCCGAGCAGGCCGGCCTGGAGACCGAGTCGATCTCCGTGGAGGACATCGGCTGGGACCGGCTCTCCGGCCGGTTCGTCGACACCCGGCTCCGCTTCATCCGCAGCTGCTTCAAGCTCTACCCCTGGGAGTGGCTCACCACCGACCGCTTCGCCGGCCACGTCCTGGCCACCCTCGACAACGGCGGCGGCACCGGCTCCACCCTGTGGATCGAGCCCGCCTGGAAGATGCTGCTCAGCAACAAGGCGCTGCTGGCGATCCTCTGGGAGCTGTACCCCGGCCACCCCAACCTCCTCCCGGCCTACCTCGACGGCCCCCGCGAGCTGACCGGCGGCACCGGCTGGGTCGCCAAGCCGCTCCTCGGCCGCGAGGGCGCGGGCGTGACCCTGCACGAGCCGGGCAGCGACCCGGCGCCCCGCGACGAGCCCTGCTGCTACCAGGCCCTCGCCCCGCTCCCCGCCTTCGACGGCAACCACGTCGTGCTGGGCGCCTGGGTGGTCGAGGACGAGTCGGCGGGGCTCGGCATCCGCGAGTCGGCGGGCCTGGTGACGGACGAGTACGCCCGCTTCCTGCCGCACGTGATCCTGTGAGGGACCGGCGGCCAACGGCTCGTATGCGGATTTCACCACCGTTCCCGCGCTCGCCCCGGACCCGGCAGGCGTGCTTCTCGCCGCCCGCGACCCGGCGGACGACGACCGGCTCCTGCCGCTGCGCCGGGACACCGGCACCGGCTTCGTCCCCGCCGAGCGGGACGGACACCGGCAGCCGGTACTCGTCCTCGCGCACCCGGGCGCGGCAGCCCCCGCCGCCGCCCGCATGATGGACGCTTTACGACCGAGCTTCCGGCCGCCGGGTAACCTGGCCCCGGGCCGTGACTGGCGCGCTGGGATGGGACCGACCATCGGGGAGCGGCCCCCGGACCCCTGTACCCGAGGGCCCCGGAACAGTGCCGTGCGCCTGGGCCCCCGTACCGTGAACGCTGAAAGTCGACGTCCCGGAGGTCCCCCATGTCAGCCGAGCAGCCGCTCTCCACCGAGTCCACCGCCTACCGCGCCGCCCTCGACGTGATCCGCGCCGTGGAGCCGCGCGTCGCCGACGCCATCGGCCAGGAGGTGGCCGACCAGCGCGAGATGCTCAAGCTGATCGCCTCCGAGAACTACGCCTCCCCGGCCACCCTGCTCGCGATGGGCAACTGGTTCAGCGACAAGTACGCCGAGGGCACCATCGGCCGCCGCTTCTACGCCGGCTGCCGCAACGTCGACACCGTCGAGTCGCTCGCCGCCGAGCACGCCAAGGAACTCTTCGGCGCCCGGCACGCCTACGTCCAGCCGCACTCCGGCATCGACGCCAACCTGGTCGCCTTCTGGGCCGTGCTCGGCGCCCGGGTCGAGGTGCCGTTCCTGGCGAAGACCGGCGTCCGCCAGATCAACGACCTCACCGACCAGGACTGGGCCGAGCTGCGCGCCGCCTTCGGCAACCAGCGGATGCTCGGCATGTCCCTGGACGCCGGCGGCCACCTCACCCACGGCTTCCGCCCCAACATCTCCGGCAAGATGTTCGACCAGCGCTCCTACGGGACCGACCCGGCCACCGGCCTCATCGACTACGAGGCGCTGCGCGCCTCCGCCCGCGAGTTCAAGCCGCTGATCATCGTCGCCGGCTACTCCGCCTACCCCCGCCTGGTGAACTTCCGGATCATGCGGGAGATCGCCGACGAGGTCGGCGCCACGCTCATGGTCGACATGGCGCACTTCGCCGGTCTGGTCGCGGGCAAGGTGCTCACCGGCGACTTCGACCCGGTCCCGCACGCCCAGATCGTGACGACCACCACGCACAAGTCGCTGCGCGGCCCGCGCGGCGGCATGGTGCTGTGCGACGACTCGCTCAAGGACCAGGTCGACCGGGGCTGCCCGATGGTCCTCGGCGGCCCGCTGCCGCACGTCATGGCCGCCAAGGCGGTCGCCCTCGCCGAGGCCCGGCAGCCGTCCTTCCAGGACTACGCCCAGCGCATCGTCGACAACGCCCGCGCGCTCGCCGAGGGCCTGATGAAGCGCGGCGCCACCCTGGTCACCGGCGGCACCGACAACCACCTCAACCTGATCGACGTGGCCGGCTCCTACGGCCTCACCGGCCGACAGGCCGAGCAGGCCCTGCTGGACTCCGGCATCGTCACCAACCGCAACGCCATCCCGGCCGACCCGAACGGCGCCTGGTACACCTCCGGCATCCGCATCGGCACCCCGGCGCTGACCACCCGGGGCCTGGGCACGGCGGAGATGGACGAGGTCGCCGGTCTCATCGACCGCGTGCTCACCGCCGCCGAGCCCGGCACCACCAAGTCCGGCGCTCCCTCCAAGGCGTCCCACGTCCTGGACGCCAAGATCGCCGACGAGATCTCCCGCCGGGCCACCGACCTGGTCGCCGGCTTCCCGCTCTACCCGGAGATCGACCTGGGCTGATCACCGCCGGCGCCCACCACGGGCCGGGGCCGCGTCCGCAGCGCCGGACGCGGCCCCGGCCCGTTTCCGGCCCGTTTCCGAGTGCCCCCGGCGACCTGAGAGAATGATGAGCATGGCCTCTGATCGTCCCCGCGTGCTCTCCGGAATCCAGCCCACCGCGGGCTCGTTCCACCTCGGCAACTACCTCGGCGCGGTCCGCCAATGGGTGGCGCTCCAGGAGACCCACGACGCGTTCTACATGGTCGTCGACCTGCACGCGATCACGGTCCCGCAGGACCCGAAGGAGCTGCGCGCCAACACCCGGCTCGCCGCCGCCCAGCTCCTCGCCGCCGGCCTCGACCCGGACCGCTGCACGCTCTTCGTGCAGAGCCACGTCCCCGAGCACGCCCAGCTCGCCTGGGTGATGAACTGCCTCACCGGCTTCGGCGAGGCGTCCCGGATGACCCAGTTCAAGGACAAGTCCGCCAAGCAGGGCGCCGACCGCGCCTCGGTCGGCCTGTTCACCTACCCGGTCCTCCAGGTCGCGGACATCCTGCTCTACCAGGCGCACGAGGTGCCGGTCGGCGAGGACCAGCGCCAGCACATCGAGCTGACCCGCGACCTCGCCGAGCGCTTCAACGGCCGCTTCGGCGAGACCTTCACCGTCCCCAGGCCGTACATCCTCAAGGAGACGGCGAAGATCTACGATCTCCAGGACCCGACGGTCAAGATGAGCAAGTCCGCGTCCACGCCGAAGGGCCTGGTCAACCTGCTGGACGAGCCGAAGGCCACCGCCAAGAAGGTCCGGAGCGCGGTCACCGACACCGACACGGTCGTCGTCTACGACGCCGAGAACAAGCCGGGCGTCAGCAACCTCCTCACCATCTACGCCACCCTCACCGGGGCGGGCATCGGCGAACTGGAGGAGAAGTACGCGGGCCAGGGCTACGGCGCGCTGAAGACCGACCTGGCCGAGGTCGTGACCGACTTCGTGACGCCGTTCCGCGAGCGCACCCAGAGCTATCTGGACGACCCGGAGACGCTGGACTCGGTGCTGGCCAAGGGTGCGGAGAAAGCGCGGGCGGTCGCCGCCGAGACCCTCGCGCAGACGTACGACCGGGTGGGATTCCTGCCCGCCAAGCACTGAGCGGAGCCCCGACAGCGCCTTGAGCGCCGCACATCACTCCGGTTGCGCCTGCCCGGGACCCGGTCGTGGCCGTACAGTCGATTAACAGGTGGCCGCACCAGCGGCCACTTCCGCCGAAGCACCGACAGGACAGAACAGGAGACGACGTGGGGACCGTAACGATCGGCGTGTCGATCGCGGTCCCGGAGCCTCACGGCAGCCGGCTGCAACAGCTGCGCGCGGGCTTCGGCGACGCCGCGGCTCACGGAATCCCCACCCACGTCACCCTGCTCCCGCCCACCGAGGTCGACGCCGGGCTGCTGCCCGCGATCGAGACGCACCTGGCGGAGGTCGCCGCCGCCGGCCGGCCGTTCCCGATGCGGCTGTCCGGCACCGGCACCTTCCGGCCGCTCTCGCCGGTGGTCTACGTCCAGGTGGTCGAGGGCGCCGAAGCCTGCACCTGGCTCCAGAAGCAGGTCCGCGACGCGTCCGGACCGGTCGCCCGCGAGCTCCAGTTCCCGTACCACCCGCACGTCACCGTGGCGCACGGCATCGAGGAGGCGGCGATGGACCGCGCCTTCGCGGAGCTGGCCGGCTACGCGGCCGAGTGGCCCTGCACCGGCTTCGCGCTGTACGAGCAGGGCGCCGACGGGGTGTGGCGCAAGCTGCGCGAGTACCCCTTCGGCAGCACGGTGGTACCGCCCCAGGCCGGCCGCGCGGAGCGCAGCACGCTGCCCAGGACGTAGTACCAGTTGCCCAGGACGACGTAGTACTAGCTGTTTAGGGCGACGTAGTACTAGACGGGCAGCCGGCGGAACACCGCGCGGGGCAGGTGGCGCACGGCCGACATCACGACCCGCAGCGCGCCCGGCACCCAGACCGTCTCCGAGCGGCGTCTGAGGCCCAGCTCGATGGCGGTCGCCACCGCCTCCGGGGTCGTCGCCAGCGGCGCCTCCGCCAGACCGGCGGTCATCCGGGACCGTACGAACCCGGGGCGCACCACCATGACGTGCACGCCGGTGCCGTGCAGCGCGTCGCCCAGACCCTGCGCGAAGGCGTCCAGGCCGGCCTTGCTGGAGCCGTAGATGAAGTTGGCGCGGCGGGCCCGCTCGCCGGCCACCGAGGAGAGCACGACCAGTGAGCCGTGGCCCTGCGTCTGGAGCGCGGCGGCGCTGACCAGGCCGGCCGACACGGCGCCGGTGTAGTTGGTCCCCGCGACCCGCACGGCGCTCACCGGCTCCCGCTCGTCGTGCGCCTGGTCGCCCAGGATGCCGAAGGCGAGCAGCACCAGGTCGATGTCGCCCTCCGCGAAGACCTTGCCGAGCACCTCCTCGTGCGACTCGGGGTCGAGGGCGTCGAAGGCGACGGTGCGGACGTCCGCGCCGAGCCGCCGCAGTCCCTCGGCGGCCTCGTCGAGCGCGGGGGAGGGGCGGCCGGCCAGCCACACCGTACGGGTGCGGCGGGCCACCAGGCGCCGCGCGGTGGCCAGCGCGATCTCGGACGTACCGCCGAGGACGAGCAGGGACTGGGGCAGGCCGAAAGCGTCCTTCATGGCGGTCTCCTGGGTCCGGAAGCGGGGGTCCTAGAGGAGGTGGGGGTTCTAGAGGAGGTGGGGGTCCTAGAGGAGGTGGGGGTTCTAGAGGAGGTGGGGGTGCTAGAGGTCGAGGCGGCGGGAGAGGTCGGAGACGAAGACTCCGCGCGGGTCCAGCTCCGCGCGCAGCGCGCGGAAGTCGGCGAGGCGCGGGTACATCGGGGCGAGCAGTTCCGGCCGCAGCCGGGAGTCCTTGGCCAGGTAGACCCGGCCGCCGGCCGCCGCGACCTCCTCGTCGAGTTCGTCGAGGAAGGCGCCGAGGCCGGGCAGCCCGGCCGGGATGTCCAGGGCCAGCGTCCAGCCCGGCACCGGGAAGGACAGCCAGCCCGCGTCGGCGTCCCCGAACCGTTTGAGGACGGCCAGGAAGGACGGGCAGCGCCGCTCGGAGATCCGGCGCACGATCCGGCGCAGGGTCTCCTCCTGGCCGTACCCGACGGCGAACTGGTACTGGACGAAGCCGCCGCGGCCGTAGATCCGGTTCCAGTGCGGGACGCCGTCCAGGGGGTGGAAGAAGGACGGGATGCGCTGGAGGCGGGTGGTGCGGGCGCGGGGGGCCTTGCGGAACCACAGCTCGTTGAAGAGGCCGACCGTGGTACGGGTCAGCAGCCCCTCCGGGACATACGCCGGGGCGGCCGGCAGCTGGGCGGTGCGGAAGGCCAGGGGAGCCCGGCGGGCCCGGCGCGGCAGCGCGTCCAGCGGGGCGTGGTCGCCGCGGGTGAGGACCGCGCGGCCGGTCGCCGCGCCGCGTGCCAGCAGGTCGATCCAGGCGACGGAGTACCGGTAGCGGTGGTCGTCGGCGGTCAGCCGGGCCATCAGGTCGTCGAGGTCGGTGGCGCGTTCGGTGTCGACGGACATGTACGAGGACTCGACGGGGTGCAGCCGGACCGTCGCGGTGAGGATCACGCCGGTCAGGCCCATGCCGCCGGCGGTCGCCGCGAACAGCGGCGTGCCCGGCACGACGGTCCGGACCTGGCCGTCGGCGGTGAGCAGCTCCAGGGACAGCACATGCCGGGAGAAGGACCCGGAGACGTGGTGGTTCTTGCCGTGGATGTCGGCGCCGATCGCCCCGCCGACGGTGACATAGCGGGTACCGGGCGTCACCGGCACGAACCAGCCGAGCGGCAGCAGCACCTCCATCAGCCGGTGCAGCGAGACACCCGCGTCGCACAGCACGGTGCCGCCCTCGACGTCGATGGCGTGGATCCGGTCCAGGCCGGTCATGTCCAGCACGGCGCCGCCCGCGTTCTGCGCCGCGTCGCCGTAGGCCCGGCCCAGGCCCCGGGCGACGGTGCCGCGCGCCCCGCAGGCGCGGACCGCGACCGCCGCCTCCTCGTACGTCCGGGGGCGGACCAGCCGGGCGGCGGTGGGGGCGGTGCGGCCCCATCCGGTGACGGGACCCCAGTCAGTGTCGGCAGACATGGCCGCGACCGTATCGCCCCTTTATTCAGTATCGATTCTGAAATCTCCAGTTATCCCGGGTTATCCCCGAAATGGGTGATTAATGGGATGTCGCTCAATAGTCCCGGAGTTTTGCCGGAGTTCCGCCGCCGTCGGCATGAACAGTGAGTCCGCATGGACGACCACCTCGACGACATGGACCACCGGATCGTCTCGGCGCTCAGGGCGTGCGGCGGTGACCCGCGGGTGGCGGGCGCCGCCCGCGCGCTGTCCTTCGCGGGGGAGCACGCGGCACTGTGGCTCGCGGCCGGACTCACCGGAGCCGCCCTGGACCGCCCCCGCCGGGCGGCCTGGCTGCGCGGCACCGCCCTCACCGCGGGTGCCCACCTGGCCAGCATGGGCGTGAAACGGGTCGTGCGCCGCCCGCGCCCGGCGCATGTCCGGCCGCTGGTGCGCACCGCGGGCCGGCACTCCTTCCCCAGCTCGCACGCGACCTCCGCGGTGGCCGCCGCCGTCGCCCTCGGCACCCTCGGCAGCCGCGCCGCCTGGCCGGTGGCCGCGGCGGTCTGCCTCTCCCGGCTGGTCACCGGCGTGCACTACCCCTCGGACGTGGCGGCCGGCGCCGCCCTGGGTGCCCTCACCGCCCGGCTCGGCGCCGACTGGATGCGCGGAGGCGTGCTCCATGGCTGACACGTCCATGGCTGACACCGCCGTCCTGCGCCAGCGCACCCGGGAGCGGCCGCCGGCCCGGCCGCCCCGTCCGGGCGGCCTGCTGACCGGCCTGGTCCGCACCGCCCGCCCCAAGCAGTGGATCAAGAACGTCCTGGTCGTCGCCGCCCCGGCCGCCGCCGGCGAACTCCTCTCGCTGCCCGCGCTGACCCGGATCGCCCTGGTCTTCGTCCTGTTCACCGCCTGCGCCGCCGCCGTCTACCTGGTCAACGACGCCCGCGACGCCGACGCCGACCGCGCCCACCCGGTCAAACGGCACCGCCCGGTCGCCGCCGGCCAGGTGCCGGTCCCCGTCGCCTACGCCGTCGGCGGCGCCCTCGCCCTGCTCGCGCCCGCCGCCGCGCTCTGGCTCTGCCCGCCCGCCGTCGCCGCCCTGCTGACCGCCTACCTGGGCATGCAACTGGCGTACTGCGTCAGCCTCAAGCACGTCCTGGTCGTCGACCTCGTCGTGGTCAGCACCGGGTTCCTGATGCGGGCCACCGTCGGCGGGCTCGCGCTCGGCATCCCGCTGTCCCGCTGGTTCCTGATCACCACCGGCTTCGGCGCGCTGTTCATGGTCGCCGCCAAGCGCTACTCCGAGGCCGTGCAGATGGCCGGCCGGGCGGGTGCCACCCGCGCGCTGCTCACCGAGTACACCACCGGCTACCTGCGCTTCGTCTGGCAGCTCGCGGCCGGTGTCGCCGTCCTCGGCTACTGCCTGTGGGCCCTGGAGGAGGGCGGCGCCGGGCACCCCGGCCTGCTGCCCTGGCGCCAGCTCTCGGTGGTCGCCTTCATCCTCGCCGTGCTGCGCTACGCCGTCTTCGCCGACCGGGGCACGGCCGGCGAACCCGAGGACGTCGTCCTGCGCGACCGCGCGCTCACCCTGATCGGGGTGGTGTGGGCGGCGCTGTACGCGGCGGCGGTGTCCCCTTGGTGAGCGTGGCCGGCCGCCGGGAACTGCTCGGCTTCGCCCTGGCCGGCCTCCTCGCCTACGCCGTCGACCTGGGCCTGTTCACCCTGCTGCGCGGACCGGCCGGACTCGGCCCGCTCACCGCCAAGGCGCTCTCCTTCGTGGCCGGCTGCACGGTCGCCTACGCCGGCAACGCGCTCGGCACCTACCGGCACACCCGGCCCCGCGGCCCGCGCCCGTACGCCGTCTTCTTCGCGGTGAACCTGGCCGGCGCCGCCGTCCAACTGCTCTGCCTCACCGTCAGCCACTACGGCCTCGGCCTCACCTCGCAGCGCGCCGACACGGTCGCCGGCGCCGGAATCGGCATGGTGCTGGCCACGATCCTGCGTTTCTGGGGCACAAGGACACTGGTTTTCCCAACTGGGGGCAGGGTCGGATCATGGACTGGCTGAAAAAGCTTCCCGTAGTGGGCCCGTGGGTGGCCCGGCTGATGGCCACGCACGCCTGGCGGTCGTACGAGCGGCTGGACCGGGTGAAGTGGACGCGGCTGGCCGCCGCCATGACCTTCACCAGCTTCATCGCGCTGTTCCCGCTGCTTTCGCTGGGCGCCGCGATCATCGCCGCCACCCTCAGCGAGCAGCAGCAGAAGGAGGTCCAGGACAAGATCACCGATCAGATCCCGGGCATCGCCGACCAGTTGAACATCGAGGGCCTGGTGGCCAACGCCGGCACCGTCGGGGTGATCGCCGCCGCCCTGCTGCTGTTCACCGGCTTGGGCTGGATCGACCAGACCCGGGGCTGTCTGCGGGCGGTGTGGGAACTGCCCGACGAGGAGGACAACCCGGTGCTGCGCAAGGCCAAGGACGGCGGCGTCCTGATCGGCTTCGGCGGCGCGCTGCTGGTCACCCTCGCCATCTCCACCGTCGCCTCCGCGCTGGTCGGCTGGATCATCCGGCGCCTCGGCATGGACGGCGGCGGCGTCGGCGGGGTGCTGCTGTACATCGCCGCGTTCGCCGTCGCCGTACTCGCCGACTTCCTGGTCCTGCTCTACGTGCTGACCCTGCTGCCCGGCGCCGAGCCCGAGCGCCGCCGGCTGCTGGTGGCGGCGCTGCTCGGCGCGGTCGGCTTCGAACTGCTCAAGCTGCTGCTCAGCGGCTATATGCAGGGCGTGGCCGCGAAGAGCATGTACGGCGCGTTCGGGGTGCCGGTCGCCCTGCTGCTGTGGATCAATTTCACCTCTAAGCTGGTGCTGTTCTGCGCGTCCTGGACGGCGACCGGCAGCAAGGAGAGCGAACTCGGCGGGGCTACGGGCGGGTCCGGCGGCGTACCAGATCCGGCAGCGGCCAGCGGCGGTTGACCAGGAACGCGGCGCCCGCGAGCAGCACCAGCGCGCCGCCGGTGATGCCCAGCGCCGTCCCTATGCCGCCGGAGCCGTCCGTGCCGGCGGCGGCGCCGACCGGCTCGGAGTCCTTCGCGCCGTCCCCGTCGCCGCTGCCGCCGGCCTCGCCCGCGCCCGCCTCGGGGGAGGCGCTGGACGCGGTGCCCTTCGGGGCCACCAGCTCGCCCACCGGCTCGACCTTGCCGGCCGCCTTGAACCCCCAGTCGAAGAGCTTGGCGGTCTCCTTGTAGACCTCGTTGTGCTCGCTCTTCTCCGGGTTCATCACCGTGACCAGCAGCACCTTGCCGTCGCGCTCGGCGACGCCGGTGAAGGTGGCGCCCGCGTTGGTGGTGTTGCCGTTCTTCACCCCCGCTATGCCCGGGTACTGGTCTATGTCGTAGTCGCCGGTCAGCAGCCGGTTGGTGTTCTGGATCTCGAAGGGCTTGCGGACCGTCTTGCCCTTCTTGTTCTTGGTCGTCTCGCCCGGGAAGTCCGCGCTGACCGTCGAGCAGTACTCGCGGAAGTCCGCCTTCTGCAGCCCGGAGCGGGCGAACAGCGACAGGTCGTAGGCGGAGGAGACCTGTCCGGGGGCGTCGTAGCCGTCCGGGCTGACCACGTGGGTGTCGAGCGCCTGGAGCTGCTCGGCGTGCTCGTTCATGTCCGCGACCGTCTTGTCCACCCCGCCGTTCATCGCGGCCAGCACGTGCACCGCGTCGTTGCCGGAGCGCAGGAAGACGCCCAGCCACAGGTCGTGCACGGTGTACGTCTCGTTCTCCTTGATGCCGACCAGACTGGAGCCCGAGCCGATGCCCGCCAGGTCGGCGGGGACCACCTTGTGCTTGGTGGTCTTCGGGAACTGCGGCAGCACCGTGTCGGCGAACAGCATCTTCAGGGTGGACGCCGGGGCCAGCTCCCAGTGCGCGTTGTGCGCGGCCAGCACCTCGCCGCTCTCCGCGTCCGAGACGATCCAGGAACGCGCGGTGACGTCCTTGGGCAGCACCGGTACGCCGCTCGCCAGATTGGCCTGCGTGCCCGACTGCCCGAGCCGGCTGCCGCCCACGCTCGACATCTGCGCCGGGGGCGTGGCGGAGGGGCTCGCGGAGGCGTCCGGGCGCGGGGCGGCGGACGCGGCCGGTGCGGCCAGCGCGAGGGCCGAGACGGTGGTCAGGACGGCGGGAGTGACCAGCAGCGAACGCCGGACGGTCTTCTTGGGTGCGGGCACGGTCGAGAACGTACCGCCCGCCCGCCGCGGTGTCCCACCCGCCTCCCCACCCCGGACCCCGAACCGGACCGGCGGCGGCGATACTGGGGGCATGAAGCTCAGCCGTCCCGTCTCCTGGTTCCTGCTCGCGTTCGGGGTGTGGTCCTGGATCATCTGGATCACTTTCGTCAAGAATCTGGCCAAGGACAGCAGCGGACTCGCGTTCGAGGACGGCGATCCCACGGCGTACTTCTGGGTCCACCTGCTGCTGGCGGTGGTCTCCTTCGTATGGGGGACGGTCGTCGGGCTCATCGGGTTGCGCGGGCTGCGCGCACTGCGCCGCACGTCATAGTCGCGGTCCGGGTCGGGGTGGGGGCACAACGGGTGGAACGGGTGGGGGTACGTACGGCATGGTGATCGTCTTGGCGCTGGTCGCGCTGGTGCTGGTGGGCGTCCTGGTGGCGGCCAACTGGTACGTGTGGCGGCGGCTGTTCCGCGACACGACCCGGCGCGCGGGCGGCGTGCGCCGGGCGGGCGCGGTACTGATCGCGGGCGGCTGGCTGCTGGCCGTCGGCGCGCTGGTCGCCGAGCGCACCGGCGCGCCCTTCTGGCTCCAGCGGATCCTGGGCTGGCCGGGCTTCCTGTGGCTGGCCCTGTCGATCTACCTGCTGCTCGGGGTCCTGGCCGGGGAGGCGGTACGGCCGCTGCTGCGGCGGTACCTGGAGCGGCGGGCGGCCGTGTCCGAGGAGAGCGTCGCCCGGACGCCGGTGAGCACGGCACCGGCACCGGCACCGGGGCCCGCGGCCGACGATCCCGCACCCGGCCCCCTCACCGTCCCCTCCCGGCGGCTCTTCGTCTCCCGGGTGGTCGGCGGGGCCGCCGCCGCGGTGGCGGTCGGGACGGTCGGGTACGGGACGTACGGCGTGCTGAACGGGCCGACCGTGAAGCGGGTCACCGTGCCGCTGGCCAAGCTGCCGCGCGCCGCGCACGGCTTCCGGATCGCCGTGGTCAGCGACATCCACCTCGGCCCGGTGCTGGGCCGGGGCTTCGCGCAGAAGGTCGTCGACACGGTCAACGGCACCCAGCCCGACCTGATCGCCGTGGTCGGCGACCTGGTGGACGGCAGCGTCAAGGACCTCGGCCCGGCCGCCGCGCCGCTGGCCCGGCTCAGCGCCCGGCACGGCACGTACTTCGTCACCGGCAACCACGAGTACTTCTCCGGCGCCGAACAGTGGGTGGACGAGGTCCGCCGGCTGGGCCTGCTGCCCCTGGAGAACGCCCGTACCGAACTGCCCCACTTCGATCTGGCCGGCGTCAACGACATCAGCGGCGAGAGCGAGGGCCAGGGCCCCGACTACGACCGCGCGCTCGGCGACCGGGACCGGGCCCGCGCCTGTGTGCTGCTCGCCCACCAGCCGGTGATGATCCACGACGCCGTCGAGCACGGCGTCGACCTCCAGCTCTCCGGCCACACCCATGGCGGCCAGCTGTGGCCCGGCCCGCTGCTGGCCGCCGCCGCCAACCCGACCGTCGCGGGCCTGGAGCGCTACGGCGACACCCAGCTCTACGTCAGCCGGGGCGCCGGCGCCTGGGGGCCGCCGACCCGGGTGGGCGCCGAGTCCGACATCACCGTGATCGAACTGGCCTCACGCCAGAGCTGACCCGTCCGTCCGGGCGGGCAGCACGACCGTCACGGTCAGGCCCTCGCCCGGCGCGGTCCGTACGCTCACCTCGCCGCCGTGCGCCCGCACCGCGCCCTGCACGATCGCCAGCCCCAGGCCGCTGCCCGCACCGCCGCCCGCCCGGAAGAACCGGTCGAAGACCCGCGCCGCGTCCTGCGCCGCCAGTCCCGGCCCCTTGTCCTCTACGGACAGCAGCACGCTCCCGTCGAGCGCCACCGCGGCGAGCCGCACCGGCACGTCCGCCGGCGTGTGCACCCGTACGTTCGCCACCAGGTTGCCCACCACCTGCCGCAGGCCCGACTCGTCGGCCCGCAGCACCAGCTCCCCCGGGGCGTCCACCGTGACCGGCCGGTCCGGCTGCTGGGCGCGCAGGTCCTCGGCCGCGTCGCGCAGCAGCCGGCCGACGTCGACCCGGCGCAGCCGCAGCTCGGGGCGCTGGTCGAGACGGGCGAGGGTGAGCAGTTCGTCGACGAGGCGGCCCATCCGGTCGGTCTCCGCCAGCACCCGTTCCCAGGCCCGCTTGCGCTCGGCCGGCTCGCGCAGCATGCCCTTGTCGTAGAGCTGGAGATAGCCGCGTATCGCGGCCAGCGGGGTGCGCAGTTCGTGCGAGGCGTCGGCGACGAAGCGGCGCAGCTGGGCGGTGCTGCGTTCGCGGGTGCGGTACGCCGACTCCACCTGGTGCAGCATCGAGTTCAGCGCGAGGCGCAGTTGCTCCACCTCCGCGGTGGCCTCCCGGCTGGAGGGCACCCGCCGGGTCAGGTCCCCCTCGGCGATCGCCGACGAGGTCTCCACCATGTCCTCCAGCGGCCGCATCCGGCGCCGCACGCTCATCATCGTCAGCCAGGCCAGCAGCGCCAGCAGCAGCGTGCCGACGCCCAGGTCGAGTCTGAGGGCCTTGGCGACGCCGGTGTGCAGCGCGTCGGTGGAGGTGGCGACCAGGATGTACGTGCCGTCGGAGAGCCGGGCCGCGGTGACCCGGTAGGCGGTGTCGTGCACGGTGATGTCGCGCGGCTCGGGGTCGGCGGCCAGCTCCGCCGGGCCGCCCACCGCGGCGGCCAGCGCGCGCTGGCTGTCGCTCGGCCCGTACCCGGCGAGCGGCAGCGGCCGGCCCCGGCGGTCGGCCGCCGCGATGACGTTGTCCGGCGCCCGGTCCCGGGCGTCGCCGTTCAGGAACCGGTCCCGGACCAGCGCCACCGCGCCCAGCGCGTCGAGCTGCTCCATGGTGAGCGGCGAGCCGCCCAGCGACTGCCGGGTGCGGGCCAGTTCGGCGTCGATCTGGTCGATCAGGTAGTGCCGCATGCCGACCAGGCTGACGGCGGTGGCCACCACCACGCCGATGGCCAGCAGCGCCACGTTGGCCACCGTCAGCTTGGCCCGCAGCGAGGGGATGCCCCGGGCCCGGCGGCCGAGCAGGAGGGGCCGCAGCGCCCTCATGCGAGGCCGTATCCGACACCCCGCCGGGTGGTGATCAGCGGCGGCCCGAGCGCGTCCAGCTTGCGCCGCAGATAACTGACGTACGTCTCCACCACGGTCGACTCGGACGGCGCGTGCTCGTACTGCCACACATGCCGCAGCAGTTGCTCCTTGGGCACGATCCGGCCGCCGTTGCGCACCAGGAACCGCAGGAGCGCGTACTCGGTCGGGGTCAGCTCGACCGAGCTGGCGCCGCGCCGCACCGTGTACGTCGTCTCGTCCAGCTCCAGGTCGCCATAGGTGAGCGGCGGCCGCTGCGGCAGCACGTCGGCGGGGCGCACCCGGCGCAGTACCGCCTGGACCCGGGCGACCACCTCGTCGATGTTGAACGGCTTGGTGATGTAGTCGTCGCCGAACCCGAGCGCGCCGACTATCTCGGCGGGCGCGTCCCGCGCGGTCAGGAAGACCAGCGCCAACTCGGGCCGCCGGGCGCGCAGTTCCCGGCCCAGCGCGCGGCCGTCGCCGTCCGGCAGCATCACGTCGAGCAGCGCCGCGTCCGGCGCGGTGGTGTCGGTGAGCGCGAGGGCCTCGCGGACCGTGCCCGCGCACATCACCCCGAAGCCGTGGAAGCGCAGGGCGATGGCGAGGACGTCCGCGATGCTCGGTTCGTCCTCCACCACCAGCACGGTGCCTGGTCCCGTCGTCATGCCCCCCAGTATCGGCGCGGGCACTGACATCGGGGGAGGGCCGCCGCTTTGGAGTTCCTTGAGAGTCATGCGCAGCCGGTGTCCGCGCGGGGCCGGCCGCGCCGATGCTGTGGCGCAGGACCTGGGGGACCGACCGACTTTTTCCTGCGAGCGAGGAGTTCGAGCGTGGCGGCATTGGCGCGGTGGTGCTACCGGCATCGGCTGGTGGTCCTGTTGTTGTGGGTGGGGGCGCTGTTTGGACTCGGGGCGGGAGGGACGGCCGCGGGATCGGACTACGCGAACGTCTTCTCGCTCCCGGACACGGACTCCGCGCGGGCCTTCGACCTGATGGAGAAGGCGTTCCCGGAGAGCTCCGGCGACACCGACACGGTGGTGTGGAAGGTCGACGAGGGCTCGGTGCGGGACGCCGCCGTACGGTCCCGGATCGAACCGGCGCTAACGGAGATCGGGCGGCTGGACGGGGTCGGCGCGGTCAGCAGCCCCTACGCGGACGCCGGCGCGGCGCAGGTGAGCCGGGACGGGCGGATCGCCTACGCCCAGGTCACCTTCACCGAGCA
Organism: Streptomyces sp. JW3; assembly: GCF_052216785.1. Lineage (NCBI taxonomy): Bacteria > Bacillati > Actinomycetota > Actinomycetes > Kitasatosporales > Streptomycetaceae > Streptomyces > Streptomyces sp. JW3. Next base: position 212,869 of record NZ_JBQOUX010000001.1, read on the forward strand.
GGCCAACTCGGTGGACCTGGCGGTGATCGAGGACGTGGTGGACACCGCGCGGGGCGCCGAGCGCGCCGGGCTGACGGTGGAGCTGGGTGGGCAGGCCATCGCCCGCACCCAGGAGCCGCCGATGGGCACCGCCGAACTCGTCGGCATCGCGGCGGCGGCGGTCATCCTGTTCCTGGCCTTCGGGTCGGTGTTCGCGATGCTGCTGCCGCTGGTCACCGCGGTCGCCGGGGTCGGCGGCGGCATGATGTCCACCACCCTGCTCAGCCACGTCACCGACGTGCCCGAAGTGGCCCCGCTGCTCGGCACGTTGATCGGCCTCGGCGTCGGCATCGACTACGCGCTGTTCATCGTCACCCGGCACCGGCGCGGCATCCTGCGCGGCATGGCACCGGAGGAGGCGGCGGTGACCGCCCTCAACACCTCCGGGCGCGCGGTGCTGTTCGCGGGCGGCACGGTGTGCATCGCGCTGGCCGGGATGCTGGTGATGAACATGCGGTTCCTGGACGGCGTGGTCGTCGCCACCTCGCTGACCGTGGTGCTGAGCGTGCTGGCCGCCGTCACCCTGCTGCCCGCGCTGCTCGGCTTTCTCGGCATCCGGGTGCTCAGCCGCCGCCAGCGGCGCCGGCTGGCCGCGACCGGACCGGAGCCGAAGGAGTCGGCCGGACTCGCGGCGCGCTGGTCGGCGTACGTCCAGCGGCGCCCGCGCTCGACCGCCGCGGTGGCCGTCGTGGTGATGGCGGTCCTCGCGATCCCCGTCTTCTCGCTCCGGCTCGGCGCCAGCGACCAGGGCAACCAGCCCGAGTCCACGACCACCCGGCAGGCGTACGACCTGCTCGCCGAGGGCTTCGGCCCCGGCTTCAACGGCCCGCTCCAGGTGGTCGTGGAGGGCGCTGACGCCACCGGTCTGGTGCGGGCGATCGAGGCCACCGAGGGCGTCGCCCAGGTGGCCGCCGTACCGCCCGCGAACGGCGTTTCCGTGATCCAGGTGGTGCCGACCACCTCACCGCAGTCCGAGGAGACCGACCAGCTGATCGACCGGCTGCGCGACGACGTGATCCCCGAGTCGGGCACGGACGCGTACGTGGGCGGGGTGACGGCCGTCTTCAAGGACTTCGCCTCCGTCACCGGGGACCGGCTGCCGTACTTCGTCGCGACCATCATCGCGCTGGGCTTCCTGCTGCTCCTGGTCGCCTTCCGCTCGCTCGTCGTACCGCTGACGGCCGCGCTGATGAACCTGGTGGCCGCGGCGGCCTCCTTCGGCGTACTGGTGGCGGTGTTCCAGTGGGGCTGGGGCGCGGAGGCGCTCGGCTTCGGCAAGGAGGGGCCGATCACCTCCTTCCTGCCGGTCATCATGCTGTCGCTGCTGTTCGGGCTGTCGATGGACTACCAGGTCTTCCTGGTGAGCCGGATGCACGAGGAGTGGGTGCACACCAGGGACAACGGCCGCGCGGTGCGGGTCGGCCTGGCCGAGACCAGCCGGGTCATCAACTGTGCCGCGCTCATCATGATCAGCGTGTTCGCCGCGTTCGTGCTCAGCGGCGACACGGAGGGCGCGATGGCGGGCATCGGCCTGGCGGCGGCGGTCGCGCTGGACGCGTTCATCCTGCGTACCGCGCTGGTGCCGGCCGCGATGCATCTGCTGGGCCGGTCCAACTGGTGGCTGCCGGCCGGCCTGGACAAGCGGCTGCCGCACCTGGCGGTGGAACCGGCGGAAGCGCCGGTGACTGCCCAGGACGGCCCGTCCTCGGTCGTCCACGGCTACGTCCGCGCCCCCGGCGGCGACCCGGTGCGCGGCGCGTCCGTCACCCTGCTGACGCCGGGCGGCCGGCAGCTCGACCGGGTCACGGCCCTGGCCGACGGCTCGTACATCCTCGCCGTCCCCGCGCCGGGCACCTACCTGCTGGCGACGACCGCCCCCGCGTACGGCTCCCGGGCCGCGCACGTGACCGTGGCCGACGAGCCGCTGGTGCACGACGTGGAACTGGCGGAACAGGAGGAGGCGGACGCGGTCAACTGACCTCTTCCGACCGGCGCTGCCCCTTCCGCCGCGGATCGGGCAGCGCCGCCGTCATGCCCGGCAGGAAGTCCGTGAACAGCTCGTGCACCTCGCGCACCAGCGGCCGCAGCACCCGGAACCGGGCCAGCACCACACCCCGCGCGGTCAGCCGCGCCCCCCGCTCGGCCAGCCGGTAGCTGCGCTCCCGCCCTTCCGTCCGGTCGAAGATCCAGTACAGCACCAGCCCCATCTGGGAGAGCCACATCAGCTCCGGCAGGATGTCCCGCAGCTCCTCCGGCACCTTGGTCTTCGCCCCCGCCAGCACCGTCCGGTGCACGCTGATCGCCTCCACGCGCGCGTGCTCCGACTCCGGGGAGAACGGGCTGAGCGGACTGTCCGGGTCGGCGGCGTTCTTGAAGAACTGCACCGCGAACTCGTGGTACGGCGCGGCGATGTCCAGCCACACCTTCAGGACGCCCGCGAGCCGGGCCTCCAGGTCGCTCTCCCGGGCCAGCACCTCCCGGACCGCCACCTGGTGCTCGGCGGCGATCCGGTCGTAGAAGCCCTGGATCAGGTGTTCCTTGCCCGCGAAGTAGTAGTAGGCGTTCCCGACTGAGACCCCGGCCTCCTGGGCGATGGCCCGCATCGTGGTCTTGTCGTACCCCCGCTCCTGGAACAGCCGCATCGCCGTCTCCAGGATCAGGGCGCGGGTCTGCTCGGACTTGCTGAGGTGGGTCCCGTCGTCGGGGCCGTCGTTCTTCGCGGGCACGAGCGCAGCCTAGCCAGTGGCACAGGCGCCGTCGGCACAGCCCGGCGCGCGGTAGGTCCAGCCGGCCCGCGGGTCATACGTCCAGCCGTCCGCCCGGCGGTACACCTGGCCGCCCCACCGCGAGCCGCGCCACTTGGCGGCGGCCAGCACCGCGCCCTTGGCCAGCCGCGCCCCCGAGGGCGTACTGAGCCGGTGGGCGAGCGGCCGGTGCGCACGCAGCGCCCAGAGCACGACGATCCAGGCGGCGGCGGACCGGTAGACCTGCCCGGCGTCCCCGACGACGGTGATCTCGTCGAGGGTGGCGGCGTGGTCGAGGTCGGGCAAGCGCCGCCGGGCCGCGTCCGACCCGGCGGGGACCGGCTCCAGCTCCACCAGCCGGGGCTGGCGCAGCAGCCAGTCCCGCACATGGACGCACAGCCCGCACTCGGCGTCGTAGAGGACGGTCAGCCGCCGTACGGGGGTCATCAGCTCAACGCCCGACCGTGGGGGCCACCCAGCCCTGCGGCGGCACCGGCGGTACCTGCTCCCGCTCCATCACCCCGCGCCGCCGGATGCGGTTGAGCACGTACACGTTCCCCAGGTGCATCACGCCGAGCACCAGCAGCACCACACCGAGCTTGGTCGACAGCGCCTCGAAGATCTGACGGGTGTCGGTGATGGTGTCGTCACCGCTCAGGTAGAGGGCGACGAAACCGAGATTGACCAGGTAGAAGCCGACCACCAGGAGGTGGTTGACGGCGTCGGCGAGCTTCTCGTCGCCGTGCAGCACATCGGCGAGGAAGATCCGCCCGTTGCGGCTGAGTGTGCGGGCCACCCAGATGGTCAGCCCGATGCTGACGGCCAGGTAGATGACGTAGGCGATGACGGTGCGGTCCATGCCCCACCCCTTCTTGAACGCGTTCAAAACGCTGACGGGAATGACTCTAGACCCGCTTTTGAACGTGTTCAACTCAAAGGCGGAGTGGCCCCCGTCACGCCCGCCGGGCGAGCTGCGGCCGCTTCCGGTAGTCGGTGAGCCCCACGACATTCCCCCAGGGGTCGGCGAACTCCACCGTCCACCCGGTGGCACTGGAGAAGGGCCCGTCGTACGCCTCGACCCCGGCGTCCGCGAGCACCCGCGCGGCGGCCTTGGCGTCCGGCACCTCCAGCCAGACCCGCGCCGAGGGCCAGGGCGGCGGCCGATGCCCGAACCCCTCTTCATGCCGCAGCGCGATCCCGGGCGTCTCTTTCCCGGCCTTCAACAACGCGATCCCGCCCTCGTCGAACCGGAACCCGATCTCGAACCCGGCCCGCTGGTAGAACTCCACCGCCTCGCCGAGATCCCCGACGGGCAGCAGCACGTTGTCGAACCCGAGCAGTTCGTAGGACTCGTCATCTGACATGGCGTCAGGGTAGGGCGATCATCTCCGGGGGAGGCTGATTGTCATCCCTTCCCGGGCGCGCTTTGCGCCGTCCGGCGGCAAGGACGTCGGGGTTGGTGGGTGGGGGAAGCGGCCGGGGCGGGCCGGGTTCGCGTTGTCGGTCAGCGTGTCACGGGCTGATGAGGCGGCTGGTGAAGCCGTCGCGGATGAGGGATGCGTACGCCGCATGCACGTCCTCCGGGACCTCCTGCGCGATGGCGAATCCGAGCTTCGGATACTCGATGACCCGCTGGAGGTCGCCGACGAGCATGTCCAGGACGAGCTTCTCGTCACCGATGGACTTCAGATAGTCGTCGAACTCCAGCGGCTCCGACGCGCAGTGAATCTCGATGTCGGGCCACAGCTTGCGGGCGGTGGCGAACGACCGCCTTTCCATGTAGGGCTTGGAGACCAGCAGCACAGTCTCGGGGTGGAGGCCGGCGGCGGTGAGGACCTCGCGGGAGAGGGTGATGTTCTGCCCGGTGTTCGTCGCGCTGGGCTCCAGCAGGATTGCCTCGGCGGGGACGCCGAGGTCGATGGCGTGCTCGCGGAAGTGGACCGCCTCGCCGCGCGGGAAGACCTTGGCGGTGGTGGGGCTGTTGCCGCCGGTGAACACCAGGGCCGGGAAGAGCCCGGAGCGGTACAGCTCGGCGGCATGGGCGGCGACGCCGAGATCGTGGCTGCCCAGCCCGATCGCCACGTCGACGGGCTGCGGCGCGTGGTGCATCTGGTGGTAGTCCCAGATCAGCTCGGCCTGGCGCCACTGGTCCTCGGTGATGCCCTGCTGGTCGTCGCGCACGCGTTTCTCCCTGGTCACCGTTGCCGGGGGCCGGTCGGCTCCCGGCTCATGGCCTTGATGCCCTCGATGCTGCGCAGTTGGTGCACGAGTCCGTACTGCGCGGCCACTTTGGCGGCCTGGTCGAGGACGAGGTGTCCATCATCCCGGGTCGCCGCATCGGAGAGCAGGATGTGGCCGTGAGCGGTGTCCAGCCGCACGCGTTGCATTGGTGAGTCGGGCGTCCCGCTGGTGCGAGCGACGTCGATGAAGTGCAGGGCTTGAGTGAGGTCCCCGGCGCCGCGGCGGGCGAGGGCGAGTTTCTGGTGGGCAACCGACCAGTCATCGGGTTCGACGAGGTCTTCGAAGTCGCGGGTCGCTGCCTGCATGACGCGGGTCGCATAGTCGTGCCGGCCGTCCTTGCTCAACGCGGTTCCCACCCACAGTTTCGCGCGGGCCCGCGTTGCGACCTTGATGGCGTGCGGGCAGGTGTCTGTATGGTCCCAAGCCGTGTGACAGCGCTGGGGCCTCCAGCCGCTGCTCGCCGATATTGTCGGTTGGTTCAAGGCAGTTCGCAGGACTCTGCGCGATCCGTCTTGCCGAGACGTGAAAGGGGTTCGACCGTGGCCGACGAGGATCTGACGCCGGTAGCCCGCTTCCTGTACGAGGCCGGCACGCTGAAGGCGACCAAGCGGACCGGGTGGTGGATGGCCGGTGTCAAGGACCCGGAGTCGGTCGCGGAGCACTCCTGGCGGACCAGTCTCATCGCGTCCGTCATCGCCGCGATGGAGGGCGCCGACCCGGCCCGCGCCGCGCTCCTCGCCGTCTGGCACGACACCGGGGAGACCCGCACGGGGGACGTCAACCACCTCGGCAAGAAGTACAGCGGCGGCGAGGCCGACCCGCGGCACATCGTGGCGGATCAGGTGGCGGGGATGCCCGCGACCGTCGCCGAGGCGGTGACTCGGATCATCGCCGCATACGAGGCCCGGGAGACTCCGGAGGCGGTCTGCGCGCGGGACGCCGACAAGCTGGAGTGCATGCTCCAGGGCATCGAGTACCGCTCCCAGGGCTACGAGAACGCGCAGCGGTGGATCGACAACAGCCGTGGGCGGATCGTCACCCCGTCCGGCCAGGCTCTCGCGGACGCCGTACTGGCGACCGGTTCACTGGACTGGCTGCGCGCGGCCCTCGGCGAGGGACAGAGCTGACGGTCAGCTCTCACCGGACGCGCTCTTCGGCCGTCCGGCGGCAAGGATCTCGGTGACGTCGAGGGTGACCTCGGCGCCGAGAGAGTCGGGGAGGGTGACCGACTGACCAGGGGCGAACACCCGGTGCTGGTCGTATTCGTTGGCGACGGGGTCGGTGAGTACGTGGAGGCGGTTGTGCCTGCGATTGACGATCACGTACACCGGAATCCTGGCGATGGCGTAAGCGGCTACCTTGGCACGCAGATCGTTCTGGTAATTGCTCGACGTGACTTCCAGAACCAGACGGAAAACGGCAGGGTCGTAGCAGTTGTTCTCGATGAGATGCTCGTCGGCGTCGACGTCGACGACGGACAGATCGGGGATGGCATAGTCTTCGGGGCCGTCGGGCAGCCAGACCCCGATGCCCTGGTGTACCTCAGTTTCACCGTTGCCCAGACCTGCGGCCACGAAGGGCTCGGTGAGCTTGTTGAGCGCTCGGCTATGAGCGATGTCCGGCGGGGGAGTCACGGCGAGGATGCCTCCGATGATCTCGACGCGATAGCCCGGGTTGTGCTCCATGAGCCGGTTGGCCGCGTCGAGGAGCGGCCGGTCGCAGTGCGGCCGCTCAACGTGTGCTGCGGTCATCACATGCCTCCTGTGGGCTGGTGTCGAGAGCAGCATGGTAGGCCGGTAAACACCTCAAGGGCTGTACGGCTGTCCTTCACCCGAACGCGTGGCGCACGCCGAAGGGCCCCGTCTCCCAGCGGAAACGGGGCCCTGACCGGCGTGAACCGACGGACGTCAGAAGCGGCGCGTGATCAGCGCTCGCTTCACCTCCGCGATCGCCTTGGTGACCTCGATGCCGCGCGGGCAGGCGTCCGTGCAGTTGAAGGTCGTGCGGCAGCGCCAGACGCCGTCGCGGTCGTTGAGGATCTCCAGCCGCTGCTCGCCGGCCTCGTCGCGCGAGTCGAAGATGAAGCGGTGGGCGTTGACGATCGCGGCCGGGCCGAAGTACTGGCCGTCGTTCCAGAACACCGGGCACGAGGACGTGCAGGCGGCGCACAGGATGCACTTGGTCGTGTCGTCGAAGCGCTCGCGGTCCTCGGCGGACTGGAGGCGCTCGCGGGTCGGCTCGTTGGTGTCCTTCGTGATCAGGAAGGGCATCACGTCCCGGTACGCCTGGAAGAACGGGTCCATGTCGACGACCAGGTCCTTCAGCACGGTGAGGCCCTTGATCGCCTCGACCGTGATCGGCTTCTCGGGGCTGATGTCCTTGATCAGCGTCTTGCAGGCGAGGCGGTTCTTGCCGTTGATCCGCATCGCGTCGGACCCGCAGATGCCGTGCGCGCAGGAGCGGCGGAAGGTGAGCGTGCCGTCCTGTTCCCACTTGATCTTGTGGAGGGCGTCCAGGACGCGCTCCTTGGGGTCCATCTCCAGCTGGAAGTCTTCCCAGACCGCCTCGGCGGAGACCTCCGGGTTGAACCGGCGGACCCGGACCGTGACGGTGATGTAGGGGGAGTCGGCGAAACCGGGCTCGGGCGTGCCGGCCGCGTCCGCCTTGTCCAGAACAGGGGTAGCCATCAGTACTTACGCTCCATCGGCTGGTAGCGGGTCTGGACGACCGGCTTGTAGTCGAGACGGATGGACTCGGTGCCGTCGTCGCCGACCTCGCGGTACGCCATGGTGTGGCGCATGAAGTTCACGTCGTCGCGGTTCGGGTAGTCCTCGCGGTAGTGACCGCCGCGCGACTCCTTGCGGGCCAGCGCGGAGACGGCCATCACCTCGGCCAGGTCGAGCAGGTTGCCCAGCTCGACGGCCTCGAGGAGGTCGGTGTTGAACCGCTTGCCCTTGTCCTGGATCGAGACGTTCTTGTAGCGGGCGCGCAGCTCCGCGATCTTCTCGACCGCCGTCTTGATGGTCTGCTCCGTGCGGAACACCATCACGTTGGCGTCCATCGTCTCCTGGAGCTCGGTGCGCAGCGCCGCCACCCGCTCGTTGCCGGTGGAGGTGCGCAGCCGCTCGATCTGCTCGACGACCAGGGACTCGGGGTTCTCCGGCAGCTCGACGTAGTCCGCGGAGTGCGCGTACTCGGCCGCCGCGATGCCGGCCCGCTTGCCGAAGACGTTGATGTCCAGGAGCGAGTTGGTGCCCAGGCGGTTGGCGCCGTGCACGGAGACGCAGGCGACCTCGCCGGCCGCGTACAGGCCGGGCACCACCGTGGTGTTGTCGGCCAGCACCTCACCCTCGACGTTGGTCGGGATGCCGCCCATCGCGTAGTGCGCGGTGGGCTGGATCGGGATCGGGTCCGTGTACGGCTCGATGCCCAGGTAGGTCCGCGCGAACTCGGTGATGTCCGGCAGCTTGGCGTCCAGCTGCTCCGGCGGCAGGTGCGTGAGGTCCAGGTAGACGTGGTCGCCCTCGGGACCGCAGCCGCGGCCCTCCCGGATCTCCGTGTAGATGGAGCGCGAGACGACGTCACGGGACGCCAGGTCCTTCATGACGGGCGCGTACTTCTCCATGAAGCGCTCGCCGTCCTTGTTGCGCAGGATGCCGCCCTCACCGCGGGCACCCTCGGTGAGCAGGATGCCCATCCGCCAGATGCCGGTCGGGTGGAACTGGAAGAACTCCATGTCCTCCAGCGGCAGCCCGCGCCGGTAGCAGGCCGCCTGGCCGTCACCGGTGAGGGTGTGCGCGTTGGACGTCACCTTGAAGAACTTGCCGGTGCCGCCGGACGCGTAGATCACCGACTTCGCCTGGAAGACGTGGATCTCGCCGGTGGCCAGCTCGTAGGCGACCACACCGGCCGACTTCTTGACCCCGTCGACCTCGGTCATGAGCTGGTCCAGGACGTAGAACTCGTTGAAGAACTCCACGCCCTCCTTCACGCAGTTCTGGTACAGCGTCTGGAGGATCATGTGGCCGGTGCGGTCCGCCGCGTAGCAGGACCGGCGGACCGGGGCCTCGCCGTGGTTGCGGGAGTGCCCGCCGAACCGGCGCTGGTCGATCGTCCCGTTCGGCGTCCGGTTGAACGGCAGGCCCATCTTCTCCAGGTCGAGGACGGAGTCGATGGCCTCCTTCGCCAGGATCTCGGCGGCGTCCTGGTCGACCAGGTAGTCACCGCCCTTGACCGTGTCGAAGGTGTGCCACTCCCAGTTGTCCTCCTCCACGTTGGCCAGCGCGGCGGCCATGCCGCCCTGCGCGGCGCCGGTGTGGGACCGGGTGGGGTAGAGCTTCGTCAGCACGGCGGTGCGGCTGCGCTTGGTCGACTCGATGGCCGCGCGCATGCCGGCGCCACCGGCGCCGACGATGACGGTGTCGTACTTGTGTACCTTCATGATTCGCAGCCCCGTGCCTAGCGGATGTTCGGGTCGAAGGTGAAGATCACCAGCGTGCCCAGCAGAATGGTGAACACCGTGGCGGTGTACAGCAGGCCCTTGAGCCACAGGCGGGTGTTCGGCCGCTCCGCGTAGTCGTTGATGACCGTGCGCAGGCCGTTGGCGCCGTGCAGCATCGCCAGCCACAGCATCAGCAGGTCCCAGACCTGCCAGAACGGGGACGCCCAGCGGCCCGCCACGAAGGCGAAGCCGATCTTGGAGACGCCGCCGTCCAGGACCAGCTGGATCAGCAGGTGGCCGAGGACCAGGACGACCAGCACCACGCCGGACAGGCGCATGAAGAGCCAGCCGTACATCTCGAAGTTGCCCCGGGTGGACTTGGGGGACTTCTTGGTGCGCTTGCGCGGGGGCTCGATGAGCGGTGCCGGGTTGTCGACCGTGTAGACGGACGAGCCCTCTACGGGGCCCACCCCGGAGGCGGTGGTTTCAGCGGTAGACATGCGCGTCAGCTCCCGAACAGTTCACGGGTGGCGTGGCCGAGGACGGGGTACAGGGCCCCGATCATCAGCACCAGCCACACGACGACGACGGACCAGAGCATCTGCTTCTGGTAGCGAGCGCCCTTGACCCAGAAGTCGACGGCGATGACGCGCAGACCGTTGAGCGCGTGGAAGAGGATGGCGGCCACGAGGCCGTACTCCAGCAGCGCGACGATGGGCGACTTGTAGGTGGCCACGACCTTGTCGTAGGCCTCGGGGGAGACACGCACGAGAGCGGTGTCCAGTACGTGTACGAACAGGAAGAAGAAAATGAGGACGCCGGTGACTCGGTGAGCCACCCAGGACCACATTCCTTCCCGGCCGCGGTACAGCGTTCCAGCCGGCACGGAAGTTTCCTCCGGGAGCGGGGATTGGGGCCGCGCCGGCTTCTCTGTCGGTCGGGCCCGGCCGGGTACGGTCCACCGGCCCCCAGCATCGTAGCCAGCCGTCCGCGCGGTGCTTACAGCGGGCCTACCGGTGTGATCAAAGTTGCACGCAACGGAGTACCGGGCGGCTACTGGGGTGGGTGGCTTGTCTCGTTTGCCGGGTGTGGGTGCTCGGTGGCTTGTCGCGCCCGCGGCGGAGCCGCCATGTCACAGCCCCCGCGCCCCTAGAGCGCGCCTCAGCCGTTGCCCTGCCAGGTGCCGGAGTTCCTCCGCCGTGACCACTCGTTCGTCCTCGGGATCGTTTGCCAATCGTGATCGGATGGCGGTGAGGACGTGGTCCAGGCGTTCGCCCGCGGGGATGCCGTCGAGACAGATGACGAACACGTGTCCGAATCGGGACTCGTAGGCGGCGTGCGCCGCGCGCAGCGCCGTGCCGGCTGCCGCGTACGTGTCCTCGGGGAGGGCGGGGAGGGTCTCGGTTGCCAGGGCCTCGGCCAGGTCCCCGAAGGCCAGGTCGTACGCCGCCTCGTCGGCCGCCGCGAGGAGGGCGGGGAGGTCGGGGTAGGGGCGGTGGGCGGCGAGCCGGTGCGCCCAGGGGGCGCTGTGCAGGCAGGTGAGGAGGGCGTGGACGGCGTCCTCGGCGCTCGCGGTGTTGAAGGAGTGCAGCGGGGTCGCGGAAGTACGGGTTTGGGCCGGTACGGGTATGGCCACCCGGCCGGGGAGATCTGGAAGACGGTGCGCAGGCAGCGTGGGTCCTTGTTGCGTCACGTGTGTGTCGGCAGGGGCTTGTGTGAGTTGTGTGGCGTCACGTTAGCGAGTGAGGGCATGACATGTCCGAGCGATGCCTGAATTTCACCCGAACGGGAGAGTTTCAGAACGAGTGGTGGACGTCTCCCGTCGTCACCGGACACCGTTCCGCCGCCGGCCGTAGGTTGGCGTCGTGAGTCAGCACGGGCGCCGGAATCCGGCGCGGCAGGAGGCGCGGCAGAAGGTGCGGCAGCAGGCGCGGCAGCAGGTGCGGCGGCGCGCGGTGGCCGCCGGTACGGCGGTGGCCGCGCTCGGCGCGGGCCTGTGGGCCTGCGACGGAGGGCCGCAGTCCGCGGAGCGGTCCTCCGGGGGCGTGGCCGCGGCCACCACCGGCCCCTCCCCGAGCCGCTCCTACGCCTTGTCCAGCGAGCCCCGCACCATACCCGCCGTACGCGACCACACCCCGGCGCGCGGACCGGGCTGGAAGCCCGCCGACAACCATCGGGTCGTGGTCTCCGACGCCGCCCTCGCCGACGAGGGCAAGCTCATAGCGAGTGAGCTGGGGCTGTCGTACGCCGGGGAGAAGGACGACCAGAACTCCGGCGACCTGCGGCTGGAGACCAAGAAGGCCGACGGGGCCGGCGCCGAGTCGTACACCATGACCGTGCGGGACGGGCGGGTCACCGTCAGCGCGCCGGGCGAGAGCGGGGTCTTCTACGGGACCCGGACCCTGAAGCAGGCGGTCGCGGCGGACGGCGCGGCGCCCGAGGGGGTGGTGGAGGACGAGCCCGCCAAGGAGCGGCGCGGGTTCATGCTGGACATCGCCCGCAAGCACTACTCGGCGGACTGGATCAAGGACCGGATACGTGAGATCGGCGACCTGAAGTACAACGAGCTGGGGCTGCACTTCTCCGACGACCAGGGCTTCCGTATCGAGAGCTCGTCCCACCCGGAGATCGTCTCCAGCGACCACCTCACCAAGGCCCAGGTCAAGGAGATCGTCGCGCTGGCGGACCAGCGGCACATCACCGTCGTGCCCGAGATCGACTCGCCCGGCCACCTGGGCGCCGTCATCGACGCGCACCCGGACCTCCAGCTGCGCGACGCGCAGTCCACGGCGACCAGCGGCGCGATCGACATCTCGAAGCCGGCCGCCGCCGACATCGTCGACGACCTGATCGACGAGTACTCGGACGTCTTTCCGGGCGGCCAGTGGCACCTGGGCGGTGACGAGTACCAGGCGCTGACCGTGTCCGACCCGCAGACGTCGTACCCGCAGCTCGCCGCCGCCGCGCGGAAGAAGTACGGCTCCGGCGCGACCGTCGAGGACCTCACCGCGGGCTGGCTCAACGACCGCGCGGCCACCGTCCAGAAGAACGACCGCACCCCGCGCGCCTGGAACGACGGCTTCTTCAAGGACAGCGACCCGAAGGCGGCCGACGCCATCAAGGTGGCCTACTGGACCGGCAAGGAGATCGGCGCCCGGCAGCCGGCCGAGTACCTCGCCGAGGGCCGGGACGTCATCAACTACAACGACGAGTTCCTCTACTACGTGCTCGGCCAGCCGCAGACCTTCGTCTACCCGACCGGCGAGCGGATCTACGAGCAGTGGACCCCGCGGGTGATCCGCGGCACCTCGGCGGTCGACGCGAAGTACGACGACCAGATCCTCGGCGGCAGCTTCGCGGTCTGGGGTGACTACCCCAGCGCCCAGACCGAGGACCAGGTGGCGGACGGCATCCGGCTGCCGCTGGCGGCGACCGTGCAGAAACTCTGGGACCCGGGCGACCCGGAGCTGTCCTGGACGGAGTTCCGGACACTGGCCGGCCGGCTCGACTGACTCGGCCGACTTGACTGACTCGGCCGACTTGACTGACTCGGCCGGCTCGGCTGGTCCGGCGTACGCCCGCGCGCACCCGGACCTTCCCACGCCCGTTCCCACCCCCGTTCCCGCGCCGTTCCGGACCGGAACGGCGGGGGAATTGTCCGGGACTTGCTGCGGACTTCACTCGACTGTGGTGGTGTTTGGGCGAGTCGTACGTGAACGGAACACGGGGGGCCGGACATGGGCTACTGGGGGTATCTCGTCGTGGGCCGCGCCGAGCGGCCGCTCGCCGCGCTGGACGTGCTGTCCGGCGCCGCCGACGGCATGACCGCGCGCGCGTCGGGCCCGGACGGCTGGCAGGTGTGGGAGTACCCGGGCCGGTCCGGCGTCGGCAGCATGAACGGCCTGGCGGCCCGGACCGGCGCGCCCGCGCTGTTCGGGTACGTGATGGACGGCGCCTGCGTGGTCGTGGAGGCGGCGGCGCCGCGCAGCGGGGCGTGGACGACCTGCCTGGGCCGCAAGGCGATGGCCGGGTACCTCGGGGTGGCGGACGACGGCCTGACCCTGGAGGACTACTTCCTGGAACCGCCCGACGCCGCCGAGCGGGCCGCCGCCTGGGCGGTGGAGGCCGGGCATCCGGCGGACCCCGGGGACCTGCTCGGCGTCCTGACGGCCGAACCGTCGGCCGAGGGCGCGGAGGAGCTGTTCTTCCGGCTGCTGGACCGGCTGGGCGTGTTGCGTTCGTGACCGTCCGGGGCCGAGATGTGGCGGTCCTGCGCCGGTTGCGGGCAGCCGCCCCGATCCGGGTGACGAAAGACCGCCGGGCGACGCTGCTGCCGATGTGACGACTTGGATCAGTACGCCAGTGACAGCGACGGCAACGGCGGCGACGGCGGCACCCGGCCCCCGGCCCTCCGCCGCCGCCCGGCCGGTGCGGTGGGCGGCGGACGCGGTGAGCGCCCTGCGCGAGGGTGCGCGGCTGCACCTGGACTACTCGGCGCAGAGCCTGTGGCGGGTCGACCGGACGATCGAGGGCATCCGCCGCGAGGAGGCGCCGTACGCGGCGGTGGAGACCGTGCTGCGCGGGTTCGGCGCCTACGCCGGTGAGGTGATCGCGCGGGCGACGGGCGGCGAGTGGTGGACGTCCGGCGGCGACCACTGGGTCCGCACCCCGGACGGCCGGCTGTGGGACCCGATCGACGAGGCCCGCCGCTGCTACACCGGCGACGGCTCGCTCCGGCTGCTGTGCCGGGAGGCGACGGCCACCCGTTCCTGACGTCCGCGCCTGTGACACTTCGGTGCGGCCCGACGCTGATGACCGTGGGGACGAGGGCACGGCCGGAACCGGTCGCGCCACTACCAGCAGGCGACCCGTACGGAACCGAGGCGACGACCGGGGCCGCCACCCCTGGTCCGGCAGAGGCGTAAAGGGCCTCTGAACAGGCACTTTGCTGTCTCGGTACAGATTCCCGCGCCCTGCCTGCCTTGGCCCTCATCTGGGTATTTCTTGCTGTTCCTGACCGCTACTGGTCACGCGCTGGTCACGTGACCAACGGCCAGGGGCGGCCACTGCCGGCCGTCGGAATGAGCGGCTCGGAGGAGAATTCCGGTAGGCCGATATCTGTCGAAGTAGACTTAGACATATTTCGTCGCAGTCGATGTGCTGGAGGGTGTGTGAGGAAGAGTCTGCCGACCAAGCCGGACGACGTGGTCGACCGGGACCGGGAGTGGGGTCTGCTCGCGGAGTTCCTCACCGATCCGGACCCGGCGATGCGGCTCGGCATCGTGTCCGGGCGGCGGAGGCACGGGAAGTCGTACCTCCTTCAGGCCCTGTCCGAGCAGGTCGGCGGCTTGTACGTCACAGCGGTCCGGGAGGAGGGGCGGCTGCCCGCGATCCAGCGGTTCACTGACGCGGTCGCTACGCATGCCGGTCTGAGGCCGGGCAGTCTGCGCCTGACCGACTGGCGTGACGTGTTGTCCAATGCCCTTGACGTGACGGCCCGCTCGGCGCATCCGCTCCTGGTGATCGACGAGTTGCCCTACCTGCTCCAGCACTCGCCCGAGATCCCGGGACTGCTTCAGCAGCTCTACGACGAACGCCAGCGCGGCGCTCGGCCTGGAGCCGGGCCGGGGCCCCGACTGATCCTGTGCGGCTCCGCGATGAGCGTCATGCACGAACTGCTCTCGGGAACCAAGCCGCTGCGGGGCAGGGCCGTGGTCGATCTACGGTTGGGCGCCTTCGACTACCGGGACAGCCGGGACTTCTGGCAGATCGCAGACCCGTTGACGGCGCTGAAGGTGCACGCGGTCCTCGGCGGGGCCCCCGGCTATCGGCCGGTGGCGGGCCGACCGCATCCGGATGATGGCTTCGACACGTGGCTCACCCGGACACTGCTCGATCCGGGCCGGGCGGTGTACTCGCGCACCGAAACCGAGTACCTGCTGCGCGAGGACCCCAGGATCACGCAGCACACGCTGTACTACGACATCCTCACCGCGATCGCGAACGGTGCCACCACGCCCAGCAAGATCGGTGCCGCTCTGGAGCGTCCGCGCAACGCTGTCGCTCACCCCCTCGGAGTCCTGGAATCCACTGGCTACATCCGGCGCGAGCAGGACATCCTCCGCTCCAAGCACCCCGTCATCACCCTCGCCGACCCGGTTATCCGCTTCAACCAGCTCATCACCCTCCCGCAGGCCGCCGCGGTGGAGCAGGGCTTCACCGAGCAGGTCTGGCAGCAGGCCGCCCCGACCTTCAACTCCAAGATCCTCGGGCCACACTTCGAGGACCTGGCCCGTGACTTCACTCGCCGTTATGCCCACACCCTGCTGCCGGACGGTCTGCCCGGCCCGGTCGGCACCACCGAGGTTGCCGACCCGGCGGCACGGACCAGGCATGAGGTCGATGTCATCGCCCTTGCGGCCGGCGAACGCCCGCAAGCCCCCCGTGCAAGGATCGCGCTGCTGGGCGAAGCCAAGGCGACGGCCGCCCGCCGGGGGACCGGTGACCTGAAGCGCCTGGAGCATCTCCGTGCCCTGCTCAGAGATCAGGGGTATGACACCGCGGCCACCACTCTGGCCCTGTACTCCCTGCACGGCTTCTATCCCGACCTGGTCGAACTGGCCGACCGCCGTGGTGACGTCATGCTGGTCGATCTGAGCGAGCTGTACGGCGACTGACACCGGAGCGGCCGGCCCTGATGTCCGAAAATGGTGTGATCGGCAGGGAGGCGAAGCGCCGTAGTCACATCCTGGGACGGGGGTGACCTTGCGAGCGAGGTTGTGGTTGGGGGCGAGTCTGCGCCCGGGGGCGGGGCTGTAGTTCGGGGAGGGACGGGGCGAGTACCGCGCGCACCATGTCTTTAGGTATGTCATGGCGGTTGCAGTAATTGTGAATCATGCCGTGCACCTCGTCAGGCGTGAGATTCGGGTAACGCGCCGCGACTGCACGGATGTACCGGGTTTTGGCATCGTCGGGCCTGCCGCCGGCCGACGAGGTGCGGAGCTTGACGGGCCGATGGATACGGCGACCGGGATTGTCGGAGTACACCGTGCGCGCCTCCCCCTGACGTCGATGGATGAGCCGAAGCTAGGTGTGCGCAACGGTGCAGGTCCATGACTGATCGTGGCGCGACCATGTCCCTTCGTCGGCAGGTTGCTGTCACGCCTTATGCTGTCGGCTGCTTTCCGGCCAGTGGCGCGGCGGTCACAGAGAGGGGCAGGCCACGGCAACCGTTCATGTCGCCGTCCTGGATCCCCTGCCGATGTTCCGGCATGGCGTCGCGGCGTCGTTGTCCAGCTTGGGCCACCTCGTGGAAGAGCCTCCGAACGCCGAAGCCTGGCTGCGTGAGCGTCCGGGCGGGCTCGTGTTGTTTACTCTGCGCTGCGCGGAGGACCTGAACCGGCTGACCGCCTTGTGCCGTCTACGGCCCCGCCCGCTGGTAGTCGCGCTGTCGCCTGCCGCTGACGCGTCCCTGGGAGCGCGAGCGATGCGGGCGGGTGCCCGCTCAGTGGTGTTGCGCGAGGCGACCACGCCGGCATTGCAACGGGCGGTGTCCGCGACCCTGGACGGCGAGGCGGTGATGCCCATCGAGGTCGCCGATCTCCTGCTGACCGGCCGGGGCGGCCGGACCCCGCGCGGCCCGGAGCCCACCAGCGACGAGATCACTTGGCTGCGTCGGCTCGCCGACGGTTGGACCGTGTCCCGGCTGGCCTCGGTCTCCGGCTACTCGGAGCGGGCGATGTACCGGCTGCTCCGGGCGTTCTACCAGAAAATGGGCGTCAGTACCCGTCTGGAGGCCGTGATGCTGGCGTACGACATGGGCTGGTTCGAGGACTAGCCGGTGCGGCCCGGCCGCATGCGTGCCAGCTCCCTGAGTACCGGCTCAAGCCGTGGGTCACCATTGGCCAACATTTCCACCAGGAACCTCAGCCGGTCATCCAGCCCGGGTGTCTGAGCGGCGTGTTCAGGCCGAGCCCGCTTGAACGCCTCCAGCGCCGTCGAGGGTTCCTCCTGACCGATGAGTACCGAGTAACACCGGGCGATGCCGGTGAAGTCCCAAGCCATCAGGTCGGAAGCGTCTGCCCCGGTGCGCCAACCGGTCTCGTCGTGGAGCTGCTGGAAGAGATCTGCCGCAGTGCCCGGTCGCCCGGAGCGGTGTGCGACGATCGCCCGCAATGCCAGCTCCACGGTCTCCTTGCCGGCTACTCGGTAGCGAGCCGCCTCCTCGATCGCCTTCCGGGCCGCCGGTAGATCGCTCATGTGCACGTGGGCGGTGGCCAGTACGGTGAGTGAGCGCCGCAGAGTGACCGGGTACCGGTAGTCGCGCGCGACGCTGATCGCCTGCTCGGCCGTCCCCCGCGCCTCACCGTATTTGTCCTGCCAGAGGTACAGCTCGGCCTTCACGCAGAGCAGGTCCGCCTGCTTCGAGGGATCGGGGTGGGCAGTGACCAGTTCGTCACACCTGTCCAGCATCGCTCGCGCGTATCGGATCTCGTTCAACTCGGCATACCAACGGACCAACCGCAGGGCCGCGCCGAACGCCGCTTCGGCATCGCTGTCGTAGGCGGCCATGAAGGCCGAGCGTGCGTCCGCGATTGCTTGCCAGTAGTCGCCGCGCCGTTGTCGGCAGACGGCCAGTCCGGTCAGCGCGGCCGCACGGTCGATTTCGTCGTCGTCCTCGCAGGCCAGTGCCCACGCCCAGCCGTAGTGTCGCTCGGCCTCCGCGACGTGGCCGTGCTCCCCGAACATGACGCCCATGCCGATGTGAATGGCGCGTATCGCCTCACGGTCCTGTTCCTTCTGAGCCATGGTGAGCGCGGACTCGTAGGCAGACCTGGCGGAGGCGAAGTCGCCGTCGAACGAGTAGACGTTCCCCAGCCCAGCGAGATTCACCATCTCGGCCTGTTCCTCGCTGAGTCGTCCTCGCACGGCTTCCCGCTGAGCCCGCAACTCGACACCGCTGCTCCAACGGCACACCAGGGCGTTCATCGATTCGATGAGGGAGTGCGCGTAGTCGTACAGTCCTGCCCGAAGCCAGACGTCGACGCGCGCGAAGTGGGCTTCCAGGTCGCCCAGGCCGTGAATGTCGGCTTCGTCCTTCTGTCTTTCCTGCAACGCCGCGACCGCTTCGAGCAGGAGGGAACGCCGGGGCGGTGCTCCGCCCTGCTCCATTCGCCGTTCACCGTCCGCCAGACGGCTGAGAACCGCATCGATCTCACTCTTTCGCACGTACCGACGGCCGTCTCGGCATTCCAGGACAAGGCGGACCGCCACGAGCGTCCGCAGCACCGGCTCGACCCGGGGCGCCGGCACAGAGGACTCCACTACCCTGGTGACCAACTGAGTGTCGGCCGGAATGCCCAGTGCCGCCAGTGCCTCCACCACTCGCTGCTGTTCGACGGGCAGGTGGTCGATGAACTTGAGCACCAGGCGATGGTGCACCTCGTTCTCCGGCACGAGAGACAGCCAAGAGCCGACTTCGTGAGTCTGCAGCCCTGTCGACCCGCTGCTGGTGACCGCGGAAAGCAACTCGGCCAGGCGCGGGTTGCCGGCCAGACGGCCGTGAACGCGCCGCAGATCATCGTCCGGCAGAACGGCGAGCCCGTAGGTGCCGCGCGGGTCGAGTGCGGCGAAGTACTCCTTCAGGCTGAGCGGTTCAAGTCCTTCCAGACTGATATGGACGGCAGTCTCCGGCCACGCGACGCCTGTCGTGGCCTTGGGTACGTGCTGTGTCACGAGAACGACCTTGATGACCGGGTGCGGCCGGTTGCGCACGGTGTCCAACGCCAGGTCGAGCTCCGAGTCGCGCAAGGTGTGGTCGTCGTCCAGGAGGTTCTCCGCCGAGTCGATCACGACGACCGGCCAGAGGCCACCGGATGCGCGGTGGCTGTCCAGGGCCATCTCAAGACGTGCCCGGGCGTAGGGTCCGGCCGCTTGGCTCAGTCCGGGCGGTTCGATGGCCTGCACCAAGGTCGCCACGTCGATGTCACCGTACGGAGTGGCGTCGTGCCAGTGGAGCGCCGCGGTCTCGTCGTCCGGATCAACCCTGGACAGGCCCATGAGCACCTCGCGGACCAAAGCCGTCTTGCCTATTCCGGCCGGACCGCTGACCACGATGACAGCGGTGACCCGATCGTCCAGCGCCGCGCGGAGAACGCCCCGTGGACCCGTGCGGTCGACGAAGGCAGAGCCGCCCCGGGCCAGCCGGCCGATCGTCCGTGTCGGCACCATGCCGGCCCGTCCCGGTTCCTCGCCCGCGTCGAAAGCCGTCGACCCGGCTGCCCACGTGTGCGCGGACCCAAGCAGAAGTCGGGTGAGACGCCCCGCCAGCCGTGCGCACCAGCGACGGGCGTCCGGCGTTCCGTTTTCGTACGCACTGTGCAGCATCGCCTGGGCCAGCAGGGAGATCTTCAACTGCCTGTGCCAGTGATCCGTATCGCCGTGCTTGTCGACGACGAACCGGAGTGTCGGCTCCCTGAGCGCGTCGATGATCTTCCGCACTCTGGGCGGTATGCCTTCCCCGAGCTCCTCGTCGCGCTCGTCGTGCTCCAGATAGGTGAGGAACGTCGACTGGCTGTCTGTGGACGACTCCCCGATCTGCCGCCAGCACAGCGAGATCAGCAATGTGGCGAGATCCCGGCTGAGCGGTGCTTGCCCGTCATAGGTGGCCAGGTCGATCAGCCGGAAACGGCTTGGATCGGGAACCCCGTTGCGCTTGGGTATGAGGACGTTGTCCCCGTGCAGATCGCCGTGTGCCCGGCCCACCAGGCAGTGGATTCTGTCCAGGGCCGCAGGCGGGTCTCCGGTGAACAGCCGCCACGGGTTGGGCAACGGCTCACTCTCGCCCGGCAACTGGAGGAGGTCGGCTGCGAGGAGACCGCGTGATCGTGCCCAGTCGCGCAGCCACCCGTCGGTGCCGAAGGCGTCGCCCAACTCGGACATGAGCAACTCGGCCACCGTCGTCGGCCTACTGCCGTACGCGTCGCCGGTCCACCGATGGAGCAGCGTGTACCAGACCGTCTCGCAGCAGTCGGCGAGTCGGTTGAGCTCCACGTTCCCCAGTGGGACGCCGCCGGCCATGAACTGGCCTACTACGTAACCGTCCTGAGGACATGGGACCGTCGGAAAAGCGATGTCCGTGAGATGGTCCTGACGAAACTCAGCGGATGCCTCCTGCAGGGCCGCCCAGTGCCGTCGAGTCTCCCGCTGGTGCCTCGACGGAGCCGAGGGACAGTACTTGATCACGCACCAACGCGGTCGGTGCAGGTTCGAGGCATCGGCAATCTGTGCCTTCACCAGTTGCGCCCCGCTGAAGCCGCGGCTGCGTCCTTCGATGGTGTCACTGAGAACCTTGAGCCCGTGGTCGTGCAGGGACTCGATGATCGCGGAAGCGACCGCGGCGTCCCCGAACTCGTGAGTCAGCTCTTGTAGAGCGGTCATGGCCGGGGATACCTCGATTCCAGCTCGTGCATCCGGATCTGGAAATCGTTCTTGTCCTGGTCGTGGTAGCGGCGGAAGTACCAGATCGGTAGGCGTGGTTGGAGCCGTCTCACTTGGAAGAGAGCGTCCTGGACCTGGCGGACGAAACGAGGCAGTGCGTCCGGTGTGGTGATCACCGGCGACGCCGGTTCATCGATGACCGAACGCACCAGGCCGAGAACCCGCAGCCGCTCTTGGACACTCGCCATCTGCGCGCGATAGGTCTGCAGACACAGGAGCAGCAGGCCGAGCGAGGGAATGAACCACCCGGTGATCAGTCGGCTCACAGTCCCGCCGGTAGCCAGGGCCAGCAGGACTCCCACGGTGGACCACAGCACCAGTACGCCCAGCGTGAGCTGGGCGAAGCGAAGCCGGATTCGCGATCCCCAGGCCAGGTTCTGTTCCAGGCAGAAAAGTACGTCGTACGGTGCGGCAGCTTCCACCACCAGGTAATAGCCCCGCAGCCGGACCTCACTGCCGCGGAAGCTCCTGCTGAGCCGGCTCACCTCGTCGTTGCCGATCCGGGCTCCGACCGCCACGTTGTTCCACGGCAGGCCGAGTACGTCGGCGTCGAACATCTCCTGGAGAGTCGCGGCGGTCTGCAGGTACCGTTCGGCCCAGGGTGCCATCACCGCCATGTATAACGCGGCCCACAGCGTGCCGCCGAGAGTGACCGCGGTGCCGTAGCGTGAACCCGGGCCGGTCAGCAGGCCGGCCACTGCCAGGGCGACCGAGACGCTCACGCTCAGCGTCTGTGCCCGCTGATTGCGGAGGTGGGACACGGCGACGGCCTTGAGCAAGCGCACGGCCGCAACGCTTTCCTGTTGAGTCGCGATGGGATGCGTCCTCGTCAACGTCCCTCCCCCGTGCGCGCATTGGCGTGATGAGTGTCACACGCCTTGCGGCCCTGGCGGTACTGTCCGTTGTCTTCATGGCTGAGGGTGTGCCTCTTCGCTGTCCCGCTCACTGTTGTCGACGCGAGTCGCGTCGGCCCGGTACGGCGAATGGTCGAGCAGTGAAGGGGCCGGAAGCCCATCGTGCGCGGCAGTTCGGCGCATGGTGCCGGACGGAAACTGGACACCTGTCCGGACTGGCGCCTGCGGCCTGCAGCGCTCACTGAGCAGGCCCTCGTATGCCGTGACCCTGATCGGAGAGGATGCCGTGAGGATGGTCACGCGTTGGTCACGTTGGCCGCGGAACCACGCATCGCCACAGGTCAAAGGGATGGAATCGCGGCAACGGCCGGGGCCGCCACCCCCCACAGGAGAGGCCCCGGCCGTCGCGCGGTACGGGCCGCGCGGCGACCCGTATCTTCTTCTGCGTCAAGCGCGCGTTTTCTGTCACACTCCCGCGCGTCACGGGTTAGTTGCGTCTTGTACGGCCCATCCGCAGGGCATGGACGGGGACCGGTTTCACGACGTAACGTGCCTTTCGCGCCGGAGTGCGGAGGGCGGTGCCCCCGTCCCGAGCTGCGGTAGACCACCGCAACCACCCACGGAGAATCAGGCGCAAAGAGAGGCGCGCGCGGTGCTGGGGGACGACGCGGAGCTGACTGCCGCCGTACGCGCGGCACAGGACGGGGACGAGACCGCGTTCCGGACCGTGTACCGCGCGGTGCAGCCGCGGCTGCTCGGCTACGTACGCACCCTCGTCGGCGATCCCGACGCCGAGGACGTCGCCTCCGAGGCGTGGTTGCAGATCGCCCGGGACCTGCACCGGTTCGACGGCGACGCCGACCGGTTCCGCGGCTGGGCCGCCCGGATCGCCCGCAACCGCGCGCTGGACCACATCCGGATGCGCGGGCGCCGGCCGGTGATCGGCGGCGACGAGACGGAGCTGACCGGGCGGGCCGCGCCCTCCGACACCGCCGGTGAGGCCATCGAGGCGCTCACCACCGGCACCACCCTCTCCCTCATCGCCGGCCTGCCGCAGGACCAGGCCGAGGCCGTCGTCCTGCGGGTGGTGGTCGGACTGGACGCCAAGACGGCCGCCGAGACGCTGGGCAAACGCCCCGGGGCGGTCCGTACCGCCGCGCACCGCGGTCTGAAGCGGCTGGCCGAACTGCTCGGCGGTGAAGCGGGCACCGACGAGGGAGCGGGGGCGGGAGCGGGGGCGGGAGCGGACGGTGATCCGGAGTCGGCCGTCCGTATCCGCGCG
The DNA here is from genome assembly GCF_052216785.1 of Streptomyces sp. JW3. NCBI lineage: Bacteria > Bacillati > Actinomycetota > Actinomycetes > Kitasatosporales > Streptomycetaceae > Streptomyces > Streptomyces sp. JW3. The sequence continues at coordinate 235,969 of NZ_JBQOUX010000001.1, forward strand.
GTGCCCGCGCAGCGAGAACCGCGCGGCCCCGCGGTGACGTCCGCGACTGTGACGCAAAGCGGCGCGCGGACGCAGAAGGACATGTGATGGCGGACAAGCAGGGCGGCTGGCTGGACCGCGAGACGGCGGAGCGGATGCTGCGCGGAGAGCCGCCGGTGACCGGCGATCCGGTGGCCCGGGCCCGTGCCGAACGGCTCGCCGCCTCCCTCGCGACGCTGGCCGCGCCCGCCCCGCCGGCCGGCCCGGAACTCCCCGGCGAGGCCGCCGCGCTGGCCGCCTACCGCGCGGCGCGGGCGGCCGGACCCGAAGCGGCGGGGGAGACGGTCCGGGCCGGTGGCCCGGATGGCTCGCGTACTCCCCTCGTGCGGATCGGGCGGACTGGGCGGACCGGGCGGACCGGTGGACGTGACAACGATGCCCGGCGGCTCCGGCGGCCCCGCCCGTTGCGGCTGGGGCTGGCCGCGATGCTGGCCGCCGGGATGGTCGGCGGGGTCGCCGTCGCGGCCGGGACCGGGGCGCTGACGCCCTTCGGCGACGCTCCGGAACCCGCCTCCTCCGCCTCCGGCGCGGTGTCGCCCGACCGCCCGCTGATGTCGCCCTCCCCGCGCGACGCCCCGCACGGCGAGGGCACCGACGGTTCCGCCAGTACCACCCCGACCGGGGAGGACACCGCGGAGAAGGGGAGCGGCGGCGCCACCGCCCAGGACCCCGGCACGGACACCGGCCTCGGGGCCGGCGGCGACGACCCGGCGGACGCCGGCGCCGACGCGCGCGAGGGCCTCGCCGGGGCCTGCCGCGACCTGCGCTCGGGCGAGGAACTGGACCGCGCCCGCGGGCGGGCCCTGACGGAGGCGGCCGGCGGCTCCGCCCGGGTCCGCGGCTACTGCGCCGAGGTCCTCGCCGACTCCGGGGCGAAGTCCGGGAAGGACGGCGACGACGACCACGACTCGGGCAAGGGCCGTGGCGGGTCCGTCAAGGGCGACGACGACGGCGACGACGGCGACGACGGTGGTGACGAGGGCAAGGACGATCACGCGTCCGGCGCGGACGGCGCCCGGCCGACGCGGAACGCCAGCGTCCTGATGGACACCGGTGCGGACGGGGAGGGGGACGACGGGCGTCGCCACGACTCCGGCGGCCGGGACCGGGGCGGCGACAGCGACGGCCACCACGACTCCGGCGGCCGTTCCGACCGGCCGGACACCCGCCGGTCCGAGTCGCGGTCCCAGGCACAGCCTCAGTCCCAGTCCCAGTCCCAGTCCCAGTCCCAGCCCCGGTCTGGGACCCGGCCGGACCGTGCCTCGCACGAGGCGGTGACGGGTTCCGGCCGGGACTTCACCCAGGCCGGGGCGGTGTCCGCCGCGTGGGTGTGACACTTTCGGGCGCCCCGACGCAGTAGGAAGTGAGCCGACTGGTCATCGGCTTCGCACCGAGCCGGGGTTCCCCCCGTACCCGTGGCTCGTGCACCCGGCGCGGGCGGGACACGTTCCCCCGGTCCCGTCCGCGCCCCCTACCGTCGCTCACCGGTACACGACGACCTTGTCGCCGTCGCGGACCTGCGCGTACAGCTCCTTGACCGCCGCCTCGTCGCCCACGTTGACGCACCCGTGGGAGGCGCCCGCGTAGCCGCGGGCCGCGAAGTCGGACGAGTAGTGCACGGCCTGGCCGCCGCTGAAGAACATCGCGTACGGCATGGCCGAGTCGTACAGCGTCGACCAGTGGTTCCGGGACTTCCAGTAGACGGAGAAGACGCCCTCCCGGGTCGGGGTGCCCCGCGAACCGAAGCGGACCGCCATCGTCGACACGGTCCGGCCGTCGATCATCCAGCGCAGCGTCCGGCTCTCCTTGCTGACGCACAGCACCCGGCCGGTCAGACAGCGCGGGTCGGGCGCGGCGGCGGGCTGGCCGCCCATGAGGTACAGCTCCCAGTGGCCCGGCTCGCTCGTCATGCCGCGCAGCCGGTCCCAGGTGACCGTGTCCGTGCGGCCGGTCACCGGCAGCCCGCGCTTGCGCTGGAAGCCGGCCACCGCCTGCTCGGTCAGCTCGTCGTAGCTGCCGGTCGGGCCGTCGTGCAGCCAGGCGATCTGGCGCAGCCGGGCCTGGAGTTCGCGCACGTCCCGGCCGCTGGCGCCGGGGGCCCAGAGCACGGCGGCGGGGGCGGCCGGCGGCACGGGAGCGGAGCTCCGCTCCGGGGGCCCGGTGGTCGCCGGGGTGGCGCTGCCCGGCAGCTCTATGTGCACCGGCGAACGGCCCTTCCTGTCGCCGTCGACCGGCTGCACCGTGCACCCGCAGACGGCGGCCGCCAGGACCAGGGGGACCAGCAACGCGGCGAACCGGGTTCCCGTACGCGCCTCACGCATCGACGTCACCCCGGATGTCTCCCCGCGCGGGGCGGCTCCATACCCGAACGGGTGATCGCGGGCGGGACGTCGTCCGGCGCGGCTACGCTTCCTGGAGAGTGAGCTCCGGACAAGGAGGACGCCATGGCCGTACTGCAGCAGGAGATGACCCTCGGCGAGGCCGCCGACCGGCTGGCCCGCGCACTGCCTGGCCACCGCGTGGAGATTCTCCAGGGGAGGCTCACTGTGACACCGCCGCCGGATGGCTCGCACGGGCTGTCGTTGACCAAGCTCTGCAGGGCGCTGGAGCGGGCGGGTATCGAGGGAAGCGGCATCGAATGGATTCAAGGTGCGGGTCTATGGCTGCCCACACTGCCCGCTGACTTCGCGATTCCCGACCTGTCCATCGTCGACGAGGATTTCCGCGACGCCCACGTCACCAAGAACCACTACGCCCCGAGCGTCTTCCGGATGGTCGTCGAGATCACCTCGTCGAACTGGTCCGACGATCTCGGTCCCAAGGTCGAGTGCTACGCCCAGGCCGGTATCCCGGCCTACCTGATCGTGGACCGCAAGCACGACGTGGTGCTGCTCTACACGGAACCGGCCGACGGCAAGTATCCCGACCCGGAGTGCTTCAAGCGCGGCCAGGACGTGCCGTTGCCGGAATCGGTCGGCGTCCGTGCGGAGCTCTCCGTGGACACCCTTCTCGACGGCTGAAACACCCCGGCCCGCTGTCGTACCCCCGTGCGACACTCCTTGCATGTTCGGCGTCATCGATCTTCCGACCTACCTCGCGGGCCTCGTCCTCATCGTGCTGCTCCCGGGGCCCAACTCGCTCTACGTCCTCTCCGTCGCCGCCCGGCGCGGTGTCCGTGCCGGTTACCGGGCCGCCGCCGGGGTCTGGTGCGGGGACGCCGTGCTGATGACGCTCTCGGCGGCCGGGGTCGCCTCGCTGCTCCAGGGCAACGCGGTGCTGTTCGGGATAGTGAAGTACGCCGGCGCCGGATACCTGACCTGGCTGGCGATAGGCATGCTGCGGGCGGCCTGGACGATGTGGCGGACCCGGCGCGAGCGGGCCGCCGCGCAGGTGCCGGACGCGCCCGCCGGTGAGGAGCGGCCCTACCGACGGGCCCTGGTGGTCAGTCTGGTCAACCCGAAGGCCATCCTCTTCTTCGTCGCCTTCTTCGTGCAGTTCGTCGACCCGGGATACGCCTACCCGGCGCTCTCCTTCGTCGTCCTCGGCGCCTTCGCCCAGCTGTTCAGCTTCCTGTACCTGAGCGCGCTGATCTTCAGCGGCACCCGGCTGGCCGCCGCCTTCCGCCGCCGCAGGCGGCTGTCGGCTACGGCGACCTCGGCGGCCGGGGCGCTGTTCCTCGGCTTCGCGGTGAAGCTGTCGCTGGCGAGTGCCTGATCCGACGCCCCTGATCCAACGCCCGGAGAGGTGGCCCCCGATGGACCCGCGTGGCGTCGCGGCCCGCTGGAGCGCGCTCGGCGTGCCGACCCGGGACGCGCTGGGCACCGTACTGCTGGCGCCCGTGGTGTTCGCGCCGGTGACGGCGTCGATCGGCGCGCAGTTCGGGGATCTGCCGCCGCGGCCGTACGACCTGCCCGGGGTGCTGCTCAGCGCCTTGCTGTGGCTGCCGCTGGCGGTGCGGCGCCGGTGGCCCGGACTCTGTCTGGCGGTGGTGGCGCTCGCCTTCGGGGTGCGCGAACTGGTGGCGTACCCGCCGGTGTTCGCCAGCGTGGGGGTGTACGCCGCGCTGTACGGCGTGGGCGCCCACGGCGGCCGGACGGCGGACCGGGTGCTGCCGGTCGCGGGCAGCGCGCTGTACCTGGCGTTCGCGTTCGGGCTGCACGCCCGGGGCGCGCCGCACAACGGAGCCGCGTACGTCCTGATGTACCTGGTGCTGGCCGCGTGTTGGGGCACGGGCCGCACCGTACGGGCCCGGCGGGCCGCCGAGGCGGACCGGCGGCGGCTCGCCGCGGAGGCCGCCGTGGCCCGGGAACGGGCCGGGATCGCCCGGGAGTTGCACGATGTGGTGACCCACCACGTCACCGCGATGGTGGTGCAGGCCGACGCCGCGCAGTACCTGCTCGCCGACGCCCCGGACCGGGTCGCCACCGGGCTCGGCGCGATCGGCGACGCCGGCCGGCACGCGCTGACCGACCTCCAGTACCTGCTGGGCGTGCTCAAGGCCGCCGACGAGGCGGACCACGGGACGGCGGTGGCCGGGCCGGGCAGTGTGGCGGACCTGGTGGCGCGGACCCGGGCGGCGGGGCAGCCGGTGGAGCTGACCGAGCGGGGTGAGCGGCGGCCGGTGGCCTCGGCGGTGGAGCTGGCCGCCTACCGGGTGGTGCAGGAGGCGCTGACCAACGCGCTCAAGCACGCCCCGGGGCAACCGACGCGGGTCCGGGTGGAGTACGGGGCGCGGCTGCTGGAGGTCGAGGTGATCACCGGGGCGGCGCCGGCCGCCGGACCCGTGGGTGCCGTGCCGGGTGCCCGGTCCGGCACTGCGCCGGGTCCTCGGTCCGGTGCCGTGCCGGGTCCCCGGCCGCTCGGCCGGGGCGGCGGGCACGGGCTGCTCGGGCTGCGCGAGCGGGTGAGTGTGTGCGGCGGTGAACTGCTGGCCGGCGCGCGGCCGGACGGCGGGTTCGGCGTCCGGGCCCGGATACCACTGACGGAGGCGGTATGACCCTGCGGGTGCTGGTCTGCGAGGACCAGGAACTGGTGCGGGCCGGCTACACGACCATCTTCTCCGCCCAGCCCGACCTGGAGGTGGTCGGCGAGGCCGCCGACGGCCGCACCGGCGTCGAACGGGCCCGGCGGCTGCGCCCCGACGTGGTGGTGATGGACATCCGGCTGCCGGTCCTCGACGGCATCGAGGCGACCCGGCTGCTGGCCGGACCCGAGGTCACCGACCCGGTGAAGGTCCTGGTGGTGACCACCTTCAACCTCGACGAGTACGTGTACGAGGCGCTGCGGGCCGGCGCCAGCGGCTTCCTGCTGAAGAACGCGCCGCCGCGCGAACTGATCGACGGCATCCGGACCGTCGCCGCCGGCGAGTCGCTGCTGGCGCCCGCCGTCACCCGGCATCTGGTGGGCCGGTTCGCCGACCGCATCCGCCCGGCCGGCGGCCGCCGCGCGGCGGCCGTACCGGACGCGGTGGCGGGGCTCGCGCCGCGCGAGCGGGAGGTGCTGCGGCTGATCGCCGAGGGGCTGTCGAACGCCGAGATCGCCGACCGGATGGTGCTCAGCCGCGAGACGGTCAAGACGTACGTCTCCCGCATCCTGACCAAGCTCGACCTGCGCGACCGGGTGCAGGCGGTGGTGCTCGCCCACCGGGTGGGCCTGGTGTCGGCCGCCGACTGAACCGGGCGCGGACGCGGGGGTGTTGTCCCCCGGGAGAGCTACCCGCACTGTCCACCGCGGGGGGACGTGCCGGCCCGGCCCCCGCTCGTAGCGTGCCGGACATGGATCTCTCGAAGGCGGCGGCGCCGCTGGCACCGCTGAAGCCCCTGTTCGCCCAGACACCGGTCGACGCCACCCGCCCGGTGCGCCCGGCCGGGGTCCGGCTGGTGCTGCTGGTGGTGGTGTTCCTGGTGCTGACGTCGGTCGCCGCCGGGGTACGGGCGGTGGCCGGCGACAACCCGGTGCTGTCCCTGATCGGCGGCGGACTCGTCGCGGTGGGCGCGCTCGCCGCCTACGCGGCTGTCGTCCGGGCCCTGGAGCAGCGCCCGGTCACCGAACTGGACCCCGCGCGGGCCTGGCCGGACCTGCGGTTCGCGACCCTGGCCGGACTGGGGCTGTTCGCCGTGACCTTCGTCCTGATCGTCCTGTGCGGCGGGTACGACACCGAGGGCGGGGTGTCCGTCGGCGGCCTGCTCACCGTGTTCGGGCTGATGGCGGGGGTCGCGGTCACCGAGGAACTGCTCTTTCGCGGAGTGGTCTTCCGGCTGGTGGAGGAACTGGCCGGCACCAAGGGCGCGCTGGCCGTCTCCGCCGTGCTGTTCGGCGGGCTGCACCTGGTCAACCCCGAGGCCACCCTGTGGGGCGGGCTGGCGATCGCCGTCGAGGCCGGCCTGATGCTCGGCGCCGCCTACGCCGCCACCCGTTCCCTCTGGGTCCCGATCGGCCTGCACCTCGGCTGGAACTTCGCCCTCAGCGGCGTCTTCGGGGTCACCGTCTCCGGCGACGACAGCGCCCCGGCCGGCCTGCTGCACGGCACCCTCACCGGCCCGGAGGCCCTCACCGGCGGCACCTTCGGCCCGGAGGCGAGCGTCTTCGCCATCCTGGTCTGCGCGGTGCCCACGGTGATCTACCTGCGGGCGGCGGGACGCCGGGGACGCATCCTGACCCGCCGACGCCGCGCCGCCTGAGCGGAGGGGCCGGCCCAAACGCCCGGCCCAAACACCCGGCCCCCCCCCAAACGCCCGGCCCCCCCCCAAAAAACGCCTGGCCCCCCCAAAAAACGCCCGGCCCCCCCCCAAAAAAACACCCGGCCCCCAAACGCCCGGCCCCCCCGAGCCGCAGCCTCAGCCCACCCGCACCCCTACCCCCACCCCCGTCCCCATCCCCACCCGCTCCAGGTACTCCGCCGGAACGGCCGCCCCCGGCGCCCCGGTCCAGCCGACGTACCCGTCCGGCCGGACCAGGAACAGCCCGCCGCCGTACGCCGGGTGGGCCGGTCCGCGCACCACCCGTACCGCCTCCGGCAGCGACGCGGGTGCCTCGGTGTCCAGCGCGAGCAGCGTCCAGTGCGGCCCCCGGAACGCGTCGAACAGCCGGACGCCCGCCACCGTCGCGTCGGGGGCGCGGTCGCCGGCCAGCACCGGGCCGGCGGGGGCGGTGCGGGTCTCCCGGGTGAGGGACGAGTCCCGGTAGTGCAGCCCGAGCTGCGAGGTCGCCGCGCCGCGCCGCACCTCCCCGCGGTGCACGCCGCTGGTCAGGCCGAGCATGTCGGCGGCGACCGCGCGGCGCTCCTCCTCGTAGGTGTCCAGCAGAGCCGGGTCCGCGCCGCCGCGCAGCACCGCGGCCAGCTTCCAGCCCAGGTTGTAGGCGTCCTGGACGCTGGTGTTCAGGCCCTGTCCGCCGGCCGGCGAGTGCACGTGGGCGGCGTCCCCGGCCAGGAAGACCCGGCCGGCCCGGAACCGGTCCGCCAGCGCCTCGCGGGGCCGGAAGTCCGAGGCCCAGCGCACCTCGGTGACGTCCTCGGCGGCGAGGTGGGTGCGGTCGGCGACGAGCCGCCGGACGCCGTCGGGGGAGAGGTCGACCGCGGTGCCCTCCGGGAAGTCGGCGTAGACCTGGAAGTCCTCGGTGCCGGCCAGCGGGCAGGCGGCCAGTACGACGCTGTCCTTGCTGACCGGTCCCTCGCCCGCGGCGAAGAAGTGCCAGTTGTCCCGGTCCAGGCCGGTGATCCGGACGTCCGCCACCAGCATCGGCTTCGGGTCGACGGTCCGGCCGGTCATCCGCACGCCGAGCGCGCGGCGCACGGCCGAGCGACCGCCGTCGGCGGCGACCGCGTACCGGGCAGCCAGCTCCGTACCGTCGGCGCACCGGGCCCGTACCCCCGCCGCGTCCTGGACCAGGTCCACGACCTCCCGGCCGAACTCGACCCGGCCGCCCAGCTCCGTCAGCCGGGCGTACAGGATCTCCTGGGTGCGCCACTGCGGCACCATCCACGACGAGGCGTACGGCGCGGACTCGTCCGGCTCCACCGGGTCGGCCATGTGGTGCTCGCCGAGCCGCTCGCCGGCGCGCCAGATCATCCCCACCGGGTACGCGCCGCCCGCCGCCTGGATCGCGTCGATCACGCCGAGGTCGTCGAAGACCTCCCGGGTGCGGGGCTGGAGGCCCTTGCCGCGCGAGCCGGGGAACAGCCCGGCCGCCTTCTCCACCACCAGCGCGCTCACCCCGCGCCGGGCCAGGTCGATGCCGAGGGCGAGTCCGGTGGGACCGGCGCCGACGATCAGTACGTCCATACCGTCCGTTTTCACGCTTCTCTCCTTAACGTCGTTAAGTAGCGTCGTCGACGAGCATGCCCTTAACGCCGTTAAGGTGTCAAGCTGTGAACGTGGAAAGTGGAACGACGGGACGGCAGCGCACCCCCCTGGACCGCCGCCGGGTCGCGGACACCGCGCTGCGGCTGCTGAACGAGGCGGGACTGGACGGTCTGACGCTGCGCGCCATCGCCCGTGAGCTGGACGTCAAGGCGCCCGCGCTGTACTGGCACTTCAAGGACAAGCAGGCGCTGCTCGACGAGATGGCCACCGAGATGTACCGCCGCATGGTCGCCCAGGCCGCCCTGGACCCGGCCGACACCTGGCGGGAGCGGCTGCTGCGGATGAACCGGGGGCTGCGCGCGGCGCTGCTCGGCTACCGGGACGGCGCCAAGGTGTTCAGCGGCTCCCGCTTCACCGGCGCGGTGCACGCCGAGCAGATGGAGCAGACCCTGGGACTGCTCACCGCCGCCGGATTCACCCTCGCCCAGGCCGTCGCGGCGACCAACACGACCTATCTGTTCACCCTCGGCTTCGTCACCGAGGAACAGGGCGTCGAACCGCTGCCCGGCGAGCGCCGCGAGGGCTACGACCTGGCCGAACGGGCCGCCGCGATGGCCGACTACCCGCTGACCGCGGCGGCCGGCCCGGAGATCTTCGGCGACTACGACCGGCGTTTCGCGGAGGGGCTGGCGCTGATCGTGGACGGCATCGCGGCCCGGTACGGCGTCGGCCGGCCGGCCGGCGGCCCGGTCAGCGGGCCCGGGACAGCGCCGCCCGCAGCCGCGGGGTGAGCGGCTTCTCGACGCATCGGTTCAGCAGCCAGGCCAGTACCAGCATCGAGGCGATGGTCAGCACGAAGGTCGCCGCCGACGGCACCCCCAGGGTGCGGTGCAGGAGGTGGATCACCACCCAGCCCAGATGCTCGTGGACCAGGTAGAACGGGTACGTCAGCGCCCCGGCCACGGTCAGCCAGCGCCAGTTCGCCCGGCTCAGCCAGCCCAGCGCGATCGCCGCCACCGCCACGAAGCCGAAGCCGACGACCGCGATGATGCCGAAGGTGGTGCGGTGCGCGAAGGCGTTCGGGTCGGTGGCGTTCCACAGGCTGTCCACCGCGTAGTGCTGCCCGATCAGGAAGCACACGGCGGTCAGCGCCCACGCGTGGGCGTCCCGCCGGTCGCGGTGGACCAGGTACAGGCCGATGCCGCCGATGAAGTACGGGGCGTACTCCGGCATCAGCAGCAGGTCGAGCAGCGGCTCCTGGGAAGCCTGCGCCAGCACCGCGGCCAGCAGCCAGCCGCCGCTGAACAGCAGCACCCGGCGGCGGTTCGCGCCGGGCAGCACGACGCACAGCGCGAACAGCGCGTAGAAGCGGATCTCCACCCACAGCGTCCAGCACACGCCCAGCACCCGGTCCGCGCCCAGCGGCTGCTGCAGCAGCGTCAGGTTCACCAGCGCGTCGCTGGGGGAGACCGCGTCATAGGCGACCACCGGCAGCGCGAACACCGCCGTCACCAGGAGCACCGCCACCCAGTAGGCGGGCATCAGCCGCGCCACCCGGGAGGCGAAGTACGCGGTCAGGGTCCGCCCCCAGCCGCTCATGCAGATCACGAACCCGCTGATCACGAAGAACACCTGGACGCCCAGGCAGCCGTAGGAGAACAGCGTGTGCAGCGTGGGGAACTGGTGGGCGGCCGAACCGCCCCAGGCGGTGGTGACGTCGCCGCCGCGGCCGCCGTAGTGGTACGCGGCCACCATCAGCGCGGCCACCAGCCGCAGCCCGTCCAGGGCGCGCAGCCGGGACACCCGGCGCGGCGCCGAAGCGGTCTCCGGCACGACGGGCACGGCGGGCACGGCGGGCCCGTCGGCCGCCTCGGCCACCGGTCGGACGGTCGCGCTGGTCACGGAAGGCTCCTCGCCGGATGTCTGACAGCGGTGTGTCCGCTGTGAACTCCCGAGCACGGTAACCAGCACGCCAGTCCGAATCACAGGCATGACCGTTCGAAGACGCAACGATTCGCCCTGTGGATGCGGCCCGTTCACCCGTGTGTCGTTTTGGCTTTCTAAATTCGCCCGACATCCCCTGCGGCAAGAAGAAAATTCAGGAGTGGCATGACGAGGGTCCAGAACAGACGTGCGCGTGGGGGTGAGCTGGACGCCTGCCTGCGCGCCTGCGCGGTGCACAGCGGCAAGCTCGTCGGCAGCCTCGACCGGCGCCGCGTAGAACTCGCCGAGGAGCTGCGCAAGCTGCTCGTCGTGTGGGGCACGCACCGCGTCGACGGTCCCGCCCCGGCCGCGTCCGGTGCCACCGCCCTGCTCAAGCGCGCCGTCAAGGGCGCGTCGGCCCCGGCGGCCGGCGCCATCGCGTCCGAACTGCTCGACGCGCTGCTGGCCGTGGCCAACAAGGCCCTCCAGTGCGGCTACGACGACGAGCTGAACCTCGCGCTGGTCATCAGCGACACCGTGCTCGCCCAGCGGAAGAACTCCCGGGCCGGCTGGCGGCTGCGTGCCCGGCTGCTCGAGGCGCTCGGCGACGAGACGGACGCGATCGAGGCGTACGAGAAGTACACCTCCCTCACCGACGCCGACGGCTTCGGCGTCCGCCCCAAGATCGCCGGGCTGCGCGCCGCGGCGGAGCAGGAACGCGAACTGCTCGGCCTGCTGGCCCGGCAGTGCCCGGCGGCCCGGGAGCACGCCCGCGGCGAGGCCACCGACGTCTGGGCCGAGGGACTGGCCGCGCACGCCGCCGGCGACTGGGCGGCCGCCGAGCCGCGGCTGGTGGGAGCGCTCCTGATCCAGGCCGAGGAGGAGGCCCCGGTCGCCGACCGGCAGGACCTGCTCAGCCAGTACCTGGACCTGCGCACCGCCGTCGACACCGATCTGCCGGCCCTCACCGAGGTCCTCGCGCTCTACGCCGAGCAGCGCCGCAACCGGATGCGCGGCCCGGTCGCCGACCCCACCGTCGGCGGCGTGCAGTGGATCACCCTCGGTGAGTTCCGCAACCTGGTGGCCGGCAAGTCCGTCTGCCTGATCGCCAACTCCGGCCGGGTCGGCGCCAGTTCGATGGGCTCCCAGATCGACGACTACGACCTGGTGGTGCGCTTCAACTCGTACAAGATCGACGCCAAGCACACCGGCAGCCGCACCGACATCCACGCCACCATCCACAAGCACGGCTTCAACTGGGACCAGAAGGTCACCACCCGGCTGGTCTTCGGCGGCATCTCCGGCGACTGGAAGTGGTCGCTGCGCAACCGCCTGGTCCCCGGTGCCCAGACCTACCTGGGCGACGAGTCGCTGCGCTGGCCCGTGCGCAACATCGGCAGGCTCGGCGCCGACGTCTGGTCGGGCATCCCGACCACCGGCTTCAACATGCTGTTCCTGCTGGACTTCCTGGACGTCAGCCCGAAGCTCGACCTGATCGGCTTCGACTTCTACGAGTCCGGCGCCTACCGGGTGCCCGAGGCGATGAAGCTGGCCATCACGTCCGTGCACGAATACACCAGCGAGAAGGAATGGGTCATGCAGCGGGCCCAGAGCGTGACCGACATGAGGATATCCCTGCGATGACGACGACCTCCCTGACGCCGGCCGCCGCACCCCAGGCCCCGGTGACCGCGGCCCACGACCTGACCGGCAAGCGCCGCATCGCCTTCGCGTCCTACGTCGACGAGAACTACCTCCCCGGCTTCCTCGTCCTGCTGCGCAGCCTCGCCCTGTCCAACCCGGGCGTCTGCGAGGACTTCGTCGTCCTCTACGACGACCTGCGCCCCGGCTCCATCGCCAAGATCCGGGCCCTGCACCCGCGGATCGTGCTGCGCCGGGTGAACGCCGAGCACTACGACTCGTACAAGAAGGGCGACCAGGACAACTACCTGGTCCGCAAGGCGTACTTCATCCTGGACGTCTTCCGTATCCGCGAGTACGACACCGTCATCACCCTGGACACCGACATGGTGGTCCTCGGTGACCTCGGCGAGCTGCTCAAGCTCCGCGAGGGACTGGCGGCCGTCCCGCAGTTCTTCTACGGGCAGCACAAGCTCAACTCGGGCCTGCTGGTCATCCAGCGCGAGTACCTCTCCGACGCGTTCTGCGCCAAGCTGGACGCCACCGGCCGCAGCGGCGACTACGAGCTGGACAAGCACGACCAGGGCATCCTCAACGCCGTCCTGGACGGCGACTTCGTCCGCCTGGACGCCCGCTACAACTTCGTCAAGCGGCGGCTCTCCGGCGACCTGCCGGTCCCCGAGGACACCGCGATCCTGCACTTCACCGGACGCCACAAGCCCTGGCAGGGCGGCGAGTCCGGGTACTCCCAGGCGGAGGACCGCTGGCGCGAGTTCGACCTGAGCGACGCCGACTTCCACGCGGCCTACCTCAACTCCTCCGGCGGCCTCCACCACGACCTGCTGGTGCACTTCGGCACCCCGCACGTCCAGCGCACCGGCAACGTCGAGTACGCCCGCAAGGTGGCCGCCGCGCACATCGCAGGCGGCGACTACCAGGACGCCGTCGACCTCCTCACCGGGGTGCGCATCCCGCTGGACGAGGCCTGGCCGCACGAGGTGCTCGGCCACGCCCTGCTGAGCGTCTCCCGCTACCAGGAGGCCAAGGCGCAGCTGCTGCTGGCCGCCGCCGCGCCCAACCGGGCCGCCACCGCCTACTCCCGGCTCGCCCAGATGTCCTGGGTGCACGGCGACAACGCGGCGGCCCTGAAGTACGCCACCGCCGGTCTCGCCGTCGACATCACCCACCGGCCCAGCCGGCTGTGGGCGCAGCGCGCGGCCTCGGTGCCCGCGCAGGAACTCGGCGCGCCCGAGGACCAGCTCGCGCACGTCGCGTTCTACATGGACCGGCAGGGCAACGCCGGTGACAAGCTGCTCCCGGAGACGGTCCGGCTCGGTTTCGGCCCGGACACCACCACCCGGCGCTGGCACTCCGTGCACGCCCACCGCTACTTCGACCAGGAGGCCCTGGAGCGGGTCAACGCCCGGCGCGGCCTGGTCATCGGCGGCGGCGGCCTGTTCATCCCGGACACCATGCCGAACGGCAACAGCGCCTGGCAGTGGAACGTCCCCGACGAGCACCTGCGCGCCATCGACGTGCCGATCATGGTGTACGCGGTCGGGTTCAACGCGTTCGACGGGCAGTCCTACCGGGCCGGCCGGTTCCGGGAGAGCCTGCGGCTGCTGGTGGAGAAGTCGTCCTTCTTCGGCCTGCGCAACCACGGCTCCATCGCCAAGGTGCGGGCCATGCTCCCCGAGCACCTGCACGGCAAGGTCCGCTTCCAGCCCTGCCCCACCACGGTCAGCCGCCAGCTGGTGCCGGGCTGGACCGACCCGTCCTACCGCGAGGACACCGTCCTGCTCAACGCGGCCTACGACCGCGCGGGCCTGCGCTTCGGCCACGACTACGCGCATTTCCTCGGTGAGATCGCCAAGGCCGTACGCGGCATCGGCGCGCACACCGAGGTCAAGTGCGTGGCGCACTCGCTGGACGACGAGAAGATCGCCTTCGACCTGCGCCGTGAGCACGGCATCTCGCTGCCGGTGATTCCGATGTACGACTTCGACAACGACGAGATCCGGGACCTGTACGCCAAGACCCGCCTGGTCATCGGCATGCGCGGGCACGCTGGCATGATCCCGTTCGGGGTCGGGACGCCGATCATCAGCCTGATCTCGCACCCGAAGATGGCGTACTTCCTGGCCGACATCGAGCGTCCCGAGTGGGGCGTCTCGGTGCACGACAAGGACCTGGGCGCGATCCTCACCGAGCGGGCCATCGGCATCCTGGACAACCACGCCAAGACGGTCGCCGACGTCCACGACCGCCAGGCGGAACTGTGGAAGGTGACGGAGGCCAACGCGGCGGACATCAGGAAGATCCTGGGTCGCTGAGGTTCGGCGGGCCCCCGTGGCGGCGGGGGCCCGCCGGACCTAGTCCAGCGGCGTGAACAGCAGGTTCCGGGTGCCGCGCGGGCGCGGCGCGGCGCACGGGATCAGCGCGCCGTCGGCCTCGGCCACCCAGTGGCACTCGTAGCCGAGCGGGAGGAACTCCTCGAGCAGCGGGTCCAGCGAGGCGCCCACCAGGGCCTCCAGCATCACCGTCGGCCGGTCGCGTTTGAACACCTGCCGGGCGCCGCGCAGCACCGACATCTCGTGGCCCTCGACGTCGATCTTGACCAGGTCCAGCTTGGTGTGGCCGAACATGTCGTCCAGCGTGAGCAGTTGAATGCGCTTCAACTGGGCGTCGTCGGCGGCGTGCTCCAGGGACGATCCGGTCGACAGCAGGTTCCCGGCGAAGCGGACGCTGATCTCGGCCCAGCCCGGCTCGCTGGACACGCCCGCCTGGTGCCGCTTGACGTTCTGCACGTTGTTCAGCCGGAGGTTCACCGCGAGCCGGGCGTGCACCTCGTCCACCGGTTCGAACGCGTGCACCTTGGCCTTCGGGTTGGCCAGCGCGGCGATCATCGAGAAGTATCCGACGTGCGCGCCGACGTCGGCGATCGTGCCGCTGCTCGCGGCCAGCCGGGCCCAGGTGGCCAGCGAGCCGGGCTCGTAGCCGAACGCCCCGTTCCACAGGGTGTCGAGGGCCACCGCGTCGTCATTGACACAGAGCATGACGAACGGCGGGCAGTGCGGGGAGTCGATCTCGGCCAGCCCCCGGTACGGGAATTTCTTGCGGTGGGTACGGATGATGTCGCCGGTGGACACCGGGCGGACCGTTGGTGCGTGGGCCAGCATCCGGGCGTTGGTTTCTTCGAGCTGGGCTATTCGCATTCCGCGATCGTAGGGCGGGGAACGCGGCATGGAACAGCTATTCGGAAGTGAATGATCGCCAGGGAAATACCGCATGCGGCCGGTGTTTCCCTGGTCGACATTCCGTGTTCGCGGGCCGGTCGGTTTCAGCGGCGTACCACCCGCCGCCGCAGACTGCGGGCCACCCGCCGGACCGTCGCGTTGCGGGTCAGGGAGCCCAGCTGGGCGGGGACCCCGCCGGGCAGGCCCAGCGAGGTCAGCCGCTTCTTCTTGAAGTAGCGCCAGGTGCGCTCGTCCAGCCGGGTCGACAGGTACGTCTCCGCCTCCGGGCGCAGCTGGGGCAGTATCCGCGGCTGCATGGTGAAGCCGACCGCCCGCACCAGGTCCGCCAGGGCGTCGGTGTCCAGGCCGGGACGGCGCTCGGTGACCGCCGCGGCGTCGGCGAGGTCCGGCAGTACCGCGTCGACGATGGTGACGGGCATCCGGTTGCTGTTCTCGAACGGCGTCAGCCGGTCCAGCAGGGTGTCCGTGCCGATCCGGGCCACCGGCAGGCCGTACAGCGCGGACGCGGTCAGCAGCGCGGTGGAGAAGCAGCCGACCACCAGCGCCGGGCGCATCCGCTGGTACAGCACCTCGGCCAGCACCGGCGTGTCCAGCACGGTGAGGTCCACGCCGAGCCGCTCGGCGGTCTCCTCTAGGGTGTGGGTGAAGCGGGCCGGCGCGGTGGGGTGCGGCTTGAACACCACCCGCGTGTGGCCGAGTTCGACGGCGCCCTTCAGCATCCGTACGTGCAGCTCCTCCTCCTGCTCGGCGGTGAGGATCTTCAGCGCCGAGAGGTACTGGCCGAGCAGCAGCGCGGGTTCCTCGATACGGGGCAGGTCGGCGCCGGTGTCGACCAGTTCGGCCAGCACCTTGGTGAACGCGCCGGTCGGCACCACCTCGGGTGCGACGCCGAACTCGGTGAGCAGCAGCGGGCGCAGCCCCGGCACCAGGTCCAGGTGGAGCAGCCGCTCCACCCGGGTGCCGACCAGCGGGTCGAGCTTGTTGCGGGTCGGGCCGTAGCTCATCAGGCCGTCCGCGTAGACGGTGAGCGGCGCGTCGGTGAGGATCTGCGCCACCCCGAGCGCCGGGTTGACCTGGATCGACTCGACGGCGAGCGCGAGGTCGTCGTCGCCCAGCTTCCAGGCCAGCCGCAGATACCGCTCCCACATCGGGATGTCGTCCGGACGGGGCGCCCAGGCGCCCGGGTGGAACGGGAAGATCGCCTCGTTCCAGGAGACCACCTCGTCGAACCGGGACCGCAGCCGCTCGAAGCCGGGCATCTGGTCCACGGCCGGCGTGGTCTCGGGCGTCATCGCGTTGTTCGACACCAGCAGGATGCGCCGGTCGGACGGCTCGAAGCAGCCCGCGTCCAGCGCGGCGGCCAGCGTGGCGGTGCCGTACAGCGTGGACGCCATGAAGATCTGCGTGGTCACGCCGCCACCTCCGGGGCCTGGGCGGAACGGCGGCGCAGCCGGCGCAGCTTACCGGCCCGCTCGGCGTCCATCGACGCCAGCGCGTCGTCGAGCACCGGCTGCGGCATCCGGCGCAGCGCGGCGGTGCTCATCTCCTTCAGTGTGCGGGCCACGGGTGCCTCGAACCTCTCGATGGAGCCGAGATGATGGGAAATGATCGCGCAGTACGTGCGCACGGCCTTCGGCAGCAGGGCCGCCGCGTCGGGGTCACCGGCGGTCTCCTCGATCACCTGGTCGAAGGCGCGGATGAAGTCGAGCTGGCGGGCGTCACCGATCTGGGTGAGCGAGGAGGCCACCCCGCGCCGGTAGAAGACGCCGAGCTCACTGGTCACCGCGAAGGACTCCGCCTCCCGGTGCAGCTTCCAGATCCAGGGCCGGTCCTCGGCGGTGCGCAGTCCGTCGGTGAAGTGCAGCAGGCCGCGGTCGATCAGCCGGCGGTGGTAGATCCCGGCCCACGCGTAGGCGTAGTCGACGGAGGTGGTGCGGTGGGCGGGCAGGATCGCGTCGCGCGGGCGCAGCACCGTGTTCCGGCGGCCGTGCGGCACCCGGTGCACGGTGCGGGCCCGCGCCGTGCACTGCACATGGTCGGTGCGCACGAAGTCGCAGCCCAGCGTCTCGATGACGGCGAGCAGCCGCTGGTAGTAGCCGGGGGCCAGCCAGTCGTCGCCGTCCAGGAAGGTCAGGTACTCCCCGCGGGCGGCGTCGATGCCGGTGTTGCGCGCGGTCGCCAGACCGCCGTTCACTTCGTGTCTGACCAGCACCGCCCCCGGCAGCTCCGGCTCCGCGCGGGCGAGGAGGTCGGCGGTCCCGTCGGTGGAGCGGTCGTCGACGAGAATGAACTCGAAGTCGTCGCGTGCGTTGGCGCGCAGACTCCGCAGGGCATCGGGGACGTATTGGCGCACGTTGTAGAACGGCACGATGACGGAGAGCTTTGGCACACCCCGGACGTTAGGGGGCGGCCCGGCCTGTCGATTTACCCGGACCTTGATACCGGGTGAACGCCATGTGGCGAAGCAGTGACGCGAACCTTTTTTCGAGCTGTGGACGTGCCACTTCGTCATTCGGCGGTCTGCTGTTAACCGTTTGTTGTGTTGTGGTTGGGCGGTTCCTCGAAATCGCTTCCTAGCGTCTTCGTTGTGCCAGTAAGTGCAACGAAGGCCCTGCGGGTCGCGGTCCTCGCGGATTCCGACACCCGGTGGAAGTGGGGCGCGCTCACCGCGAGCCGCATCGCCCCCACGACCACCCACGATACGGACATCCGCCTCGACGGCTACCTGCTGCGCGGCCGCGCCACCCCGACCCCCCGCCAGCTCGGCGAGGTCGGCGTCACGGCGGACGCCCTCGCCGAGGTGACCTCGGTGGAGTTCCTGCGCGCGATGGGCGAGAAGGAGTACGACCTGGTCGTCCTCGCCCTGGTCGGCGGCGGCGTCCAGGCCATGCTGCACGGTCTGGGCCGGGTCTGGTCCGACCGCGCGGAGCGGCCGGTGGTCGTCACCGGTTACGTCGGCGTGGTCTACGAGAAGCTCGCCGACGGCCTGCTGCTGCGGCACGGCGCGGACCTGGTGCTCGCCAACTCCCGCCAGGACGCGGACCGGTTCCGGGCCGTCTACGAGGGGGTCGGCGCCGACGCCGACTCGGTCACCGAGGTCGCGCTGCCGTTCCTCGGCGGTGCCCCCTACACCGGCGAGCACGACCCGTACACGGTGGTCTTCGCCGCCCAGCCCTCGGTGCCGGACAGCCGCAAGGACCGTACGTACCTGCTGAACCGGCTGATCAAGCACGCCCGCAAGCACCCCGAGCGGCAGGTCGTGCTCAAGCTGCGCTCCAAGCCCGGCGAGCACACCACCCACATCGAGGAACTGCCGTACCAGAAGCTGGTCCAGAAGGCCGATCCGCCGCCCAACTTCGCGCTGCGCTACGGGAACATGGGCGAGGTCCTGGACACCACCGACCTGCTGGTCACCATCAGCTCGACGGCCGCCCTGGAGTCGCTGCACCGCCGCATCCCGACCGTGGTCCTCACCGACCTCGGGGTGCGCGAGGCGCTCGGCAACCACCACTTCGTCGGATCCGGCTGCCTGGCCTCCTGGGACCAGCTCGACGAGGGCCACCGGCCGGTCGCCGACCCGGACTGGGTGGCCCGGCAGGGGGTGGCGGCGGACGGCTCCTACGACACCGCCTTCGACGCCGCCCGCGAACGCATCGCCAAGCTGCTGGCCCGCCCCGGCGGCCGGCCCCCGCTCACCCCGTACTACACACCCGTCACCGCCCCCGGCTACCTGCCCGGCATCCTCGCCCGGCACCACCTCGCCCCCGACGGCAGGCCGCTGCCCGGCGCGCCCGCCGCCGACAAGGAGCCAGGACCGGTCCGGCAGGTGGTGCGCCGCGCGGCCCGCGGCGCCTACCGGCACGGCGTGCAGCGGGTGGCGCCCGTCATCCGGCGAATGGGCGAACTGTGAGCCGCCATCACGCGGATGAACCCGCCCCGACCCCCGACCGAGAGGTACACCTCATGTCCGATCCGCAACCGGTGCGCCGCGTGCTCGCGGTCATTCCCGCCCGCGGCGGCTCCAAGGGCGTACCCGCGAAGAACCTGGCCCCCGTGGGCGGCGTTCCGCTGGTGGTCCGGGCGGTGCGCGAGTGCCTGGCCACCCGGCTGGTGACCGACGTCGCCGTCTCCACCGACGACCAGGCGATCGCCGCCGCCGCCCGGCAGGCCGGCGCCGAGGTGGTTCTGCGGCCCGCCGCGATCGCCGGGGACACGGCCACCTCCGAGGCCGCGGTGCGGCACGCCCTGGACGCCCACGAGGCGGCGCACGGCGCCTCGGTCGACGCGGTGCTGCTGGTGCAGTGCACCAGCCCGTTCCTCGTCCGCGAGGACATCGACGGGGTGGCCGGCGCGGTGGTCGAGGGCGGCGCGGACACCGCCGTCACGGTCGCCCCGTTCCACGGCTTCGTCTGGCGGGACGGCGACGAGAGCACCGACGGGAGCCACGGCGTCAACCACGACAAGTCCTACCGCCCGCGCCGCCAGGACCGCCCGCAGGACTTCCTGGAGACCGGCGCCGCCTACGCGATGGACGCGGCCGGCTTCCGCACCCACGGCCACCGCTTCTTCGGCCGCACCGAGCTGGTGCGCACCGACCCGGCCCGGGTCCTGGAGATCGACGACCCGCACGACCTGGCCCGGGCCCGCGCACTCGCCCCTCTTTTCGACGGCGCCCGGCCGGGCGCCCTCCCCACCGCCGCCGACATCGACGCGGTGGTCCTGGACTTCGACGGCACCCAGACCGACGACCGGGTGCTGATCGACTCCGACGGCCGCGAGTTCGTCTCCGTGCACCGCGGCGACGGCCTCGGCATCGGCGCCCTGCGCAAGTCCGGGCTGCCGCTGCTGATCCTGTCCACCGAGGTCAACCCCGTCGTCGCGGCCCGCGCCCGCAAGCTCCGGATCCCGGTGCTGCACGGCGTCGACCGCAAGGACCTCGCCCTGAAGCAGTGGTGCGAGGAACAGGGCATCGCCCCCGAGCGGGTGCTCTACGTCGGCAACGACGTCAACGACCTGCCCTGCTTCCACCTCGTCGGCTGGCCGGTCGCGGTCGCCGGCGCCCATGACGTCGTACGCGGCGCCGCCCGCGCGGTCACCACCGTGCACGGCGGTTCCGGCGCGATCCGGGAGATCGCCGGCTGGCTGCTCGGCCCCTCTCTCGACACCCTCACCAAGTAAGGAAACCCCTCTGATGAGCAACTCCCGTATCCGCACCTTCGGTACCCGCGAGGCCGGTCCGGGCCGCCCCGTCTACATCTGCGGCGAGATCGGCATCAACCACAACGGCGAGCTGGAGAACGCCTTCAAGCTGATCGACGCGGCCGCCGAGGCCGGCTGCGACGGCGTCAAGTTCCAGAAGCGCACCCCGGAGATCTGCACCCCGCGCGACCAGTGGGACATCGAGCGGGACACCCCCTGGGGCCGGATGACGTACATCGACTACCGGCACCGCGTGGAGTTCGGCGAGGACGAGTACCGCCAGATCGACGAGTACTGCAAGTCCAAGAACATCGACTGGTTCGCCTCCCCGTGGGACACCGAGGCCGTCGCCTTCCTGGAGAAGTTCGACGTCCCCGCCCACAAGGTGGCCTCCGCCTCGCTGACCGACGACGAGCTGCTGCGCGCCCTGCGCGCCACCGGCCGCACGATCATCCTCTCCACCGGCATGTCGACGCCGAAGCAGATCCGCCACGCGGTCGAGGTCCTCGGCTCGGACAACATCCTCATGTGCCACGCGACGTCGACGTACCCCTCCGTCGCCGAGGAGCTGAACCTGCGCGTCATCAACACCCTCCAGCAGGAGTACCCGAACGTCCCGATCGGCTACTCCGGCCACGAGACGGGCCTGCAGACCACGCTCGCCGCCGTCGCCCTCGGCGCCACCTTCGTGGAGCGGCACATCACCCTGGACCGCGCCATGTGGGGCTCCGACCAGGCCGCCTCCGTCGAGCCGCAGGGCCTGGTCCGCCTGGTCCGCGACATCCGCACCATCGAGGCGTCCCTCGGCGACGGCGTCAAGAAGGTCTACGAGTCGGAGCTCGGCCCGATGAAGAAGCTGCGCCGCGTCACCGGCGTGGTCGCCGAGGCGGAGATCGCCGCCGCGGCCGGCGAGCCGGTCACCGTCTGACCCGCGCCGCCACCCCACCCCACGCCCAAGACGGGACGGTCGTACAGCCGATGAGCCCCCGCGCCGGGAATGCCGGCCCCCACACTCTCGCCTTCGTCGAGAGTCCGGTACAGCTCCTGAACGTGCTGGAGTGGGCGCACACCCGCGCCCCCTGGACGGGGCTCACCCTCGTCGTCCTGTCGCCCGTGGACCCCATGACCCGGGGCCAGCTCCGCCGCATGTCGGAGCTGGCCCGCGAGGACGGTCACGAGGTCCGCTGGGAAGAGGCGCGGGGCGGGGCCTCGGCCCCCTTCCGCACGGTCGGGGGCCTGGCGGGCCTGCTCCGCCGCGCCGAACGGATCGTCATGGGCGACCCGTTCTCCCGCTACGTACAACTGCTGCTGACCATCACCCGCGCCCGCGAACTGGTCGTCGTCGACGACGGCACGGCCACGATGGAGTTCGTCGGGCAGCTGGCCCGCGGCGAACGCCTGGTCCGCTGGCACCGCAAGGGCCGCCGGCTCGGCCCCCGCGACCTGCTCTTCGCGCCGGTCTCCGCCTCGGCCCGGCGCCGGCTGACCCCGTCCCGGGGCCGCCAGGTGGAGGTCTTCTCCTCCATGCCGATCACCGAGGTCCCGGACGGTGTGACGGTCACCCCGCACTCCTTCGCCTGGACCCGCGCCCGCTTCGGCCCGCCGCGCATCACCAAGGGCGCCGACATGGTCGGCACCTCCCTCGTCGAGACCGGTGTCGTGGACGCCGACGCCTACCTGGACGCGGTCCGCCGTCTGGCCAAGACCCACGGCGCCACCCGCTACTTCGCCCACCGCCGCGAGACCACCGAGAAACTCCACCGGCTGGCCGTGGAGACCGGCCTGGAGGTGGTCCGCCCCGACCTCCCCCTGGAACTGATCGCCCGCCGCGGCCCGGTCGGCCGCACGATCCTGAGCTTCCCGTCCACGGTGGTCCACACCCTGCCCCTGGCCCTGGCCGGCACGGAGGTCACCGTCGCGGTCTGCGACATCGACCCGGCCTGGCTCACCCAGGGCGCGTCCCCCCGGGCCCAGGGCTTCCTGGACGGCGTGACGGGGACGGCGCGGGGAGTGGAGCGGTTGCTGGCGGTGCCGGGGGTCTGACGGCGGGGCCGCCCGGACTCAGCCGCCCGGACTCAGTCGGTCGGCTCGGGCGGTCGCCAGCCGTTGGTGAGGATGCCGAAGATCTCCTCCACCGCCGCCCGGTGATCCGGCCGGCCCTGGGCGAGGGCCGGGACGTCCAGGGTGAACCGGGCCAGGGCCGTGCAGGCGAGATGGCCGTGTGCCACGCCGAACTCGTCGGCGATGGCCGCGGCCAGGGTGTCGGTGTGCCGGACCCACATGCGTTCCGCGTACGCGCGCAGCGCCGGGGTGGTGTCCACCAGCCGGTTGAACTCCACCCGCCGCGGATGTTCCGCGATCGGCAACCAGGTGTCGAGCACGTGCTGCCGCAGGGCGTCGGGGACGGTCGTGCCCGGGGCGCGGTCGCGCACGGCGGCGACCAGGACGGCGTCCGTGCTCTCCTCCTGGTCGAAGACGAGCGCCTCCTTGCCGCTGAAGTGCTTGAACACGGTGGTCACCGATACGTCGGCGGCCTCGGCGACGTCCCGGACGCTCACCTGGTCGTACCCGCGCTCCAGGAAGAGCCGGAGGGCGGCGTCGGCGATGGCCTGCCGGGTGGCCGCCTTCTTGCGTTCACGGCGGCCGGCGGCGGGGGGTGTGGGCTCGGGCATGGACGTCAGTGTAACTGCGCGCCTGGCATCCGTAGCTTTGTTGAGTTCGTAAAAAAGTTGTCGGATTACACTTTTGTGGTTACGGTCGTGCCATGACCTCTCCGCATCCCTCTCACGCCCGGATCCACGTCGTCGGCGCCGGTCCCGGCGGCCTGACCTGCGCCCGTGTCCTCCAGCGGCACGGCATCCCGGTCACCGTCCACGACCGGGAGCCCGGCCCCGGCTCCCGCGACCAGGGCGGCTCCCTGGACCTGCACGCCGACAACGGCCAACTCGCCCTGCGCGCCGCCGGTCTGCTGGACGAGTTCCTCGCCCTGGCCCGCCCCGAAGGGCAGGAGATGCGGCAACTGGACCTCACGGGGGCCATCACCGACCACCACGTCCCCGCACCCGGCGAGATGTTCAAGCCGGAGATCGACCGCGGGCAGCTGCGCGAGCTGCTGCTCGGTTCCCTGGCGCCCGGCACCGTGCGGTGGGGGCAGGGCCTGGACGCGGTCGACGGGCCGGCCGGCGGGCCCCGGCGGCTGCGCTTCACCGACGGGTCCGCCGTCGAGGCCGATCTGGTGATCGGCGCCGACGGGGCCTTCTCCCGGGTGCGCCCGGCCGTCTCCGACGCCGTACCCGAGTACAGCGGCGTGAGTTTCCTGGAGGCGTGGTTCGACGACGTGGACCGCCGGCACCCCGAGATCGCCGGACTGGTCGGCCAGGGCGGCGCGCACGTCCGGGACGGGGAGCGGGCCATGTTCGCCCAGCGCAACGGCGGCGGCCACATCCGCGTCTACCTGATCCAGCGCGTCCCGGCCGACTGGCTCCGCGCGGCCGGTCTGACGCCCCGGGACACCGCCGGCGTCCGCGCCCTGCTGCTCGAACGGTACGCCCGCTGGTCGCCCGAGCTGCTGCGGCTGATCACCGACAACGACGGCCCGTACGTCGACCGCCCGATCCGCGCCCTGCCCGTACCGCACACCTGGGAGCCCGACCCCGCGGTCACCCTGCTCGGCGACGCCGCCCACCTCATGCCGCCGCTCGGCGTCGGGGTCAACCTCGCCATGCTCGACGCCGCCGAACTCGCCGCGGCGCTCGCCGAGTCGGACACCGTGGCGGATGCTGTCCGGCGTTACGAGAAGACGATGCTGCCCCGGTCGGCGGAGTGCGCCCGGCACCTGGAGGGCGCCGCGGAGCACCTGCTGTCCGTGGCCGACGACGATGCCGAGGGCCCTCGGACCCAGGGGTGACGTGTGGTTGACTGATCGGCATGGTCCCGTCCCCGCAGCCGCCCGTCCGGTCGTGACCGCCGAGCCGACCGCGGCCGTTCGGCCCCGCAACCGCAGGCAGCTCATCGTCGAGGCGGCCGGCCGGGTCTTCAGTGAGCACGGCTACCACGCGGCGTCCATGGAGAAGATCGCCGCCGCCGTCGGCATCACCGCGGCGGCCCTGTACCGGCACTTCCCCAACAAGTACGCGCTGTTCGCCGAGTGCGCCGGCGTCCTGGCGGACCGGCTGGTCGCCGCCGTGGACGAGGTGCCGCCCGGCGCGGAACTGCCGCGGGTGCTCACCGCGGTCAGCCGGGTCACCGTCGCGCACCGCGCCGCGGGCGGCCTCTACCGGTGGGAGGCCCGGTACCTCAACCGCGTCGACCGCCGGGTACTGCGGGCCAGGTTCGGGCACGTCGTCGGGCGGGTCGACGGCGCGGTGCGGCGCGCGCACCCGCTGCCGCGGCCCGACGAGGGGCTGCGGGCGGTGGCGGCGCTCGGCGCGATCGGGTCCGTCACCATGCACGCCACCTCGATCGCCCCGCGCCGGGCCGAGGACCTGCTGACGGCGTCCGCGCTGGGCGTGGCCGCGACCGACCCCGCGGCGCACCGGCCGGCCGCCCACCCCGTCGAACTGCCGGACCGGCCGGTGCCGCGCACCCGGCGCGCCGAGATCCTCGCGGCGGCCGTCCCGCTGTTCGCCCGGCACGGCTTCGCCAGCGTCACCAACGAACAGCTCGCGCGGGCGGTCGGGCTGGCCCCGTCCGCGCTCTACCGGCACTACGCCGGCAAGGCCGACATCCTGGCGGCGGCCTGCCTCCAGGCGGCGGGACTGCTGGCCCAGGGCGTGGACCGGAGCCTGCACGGAGTGGCCGCACCGCACGACGCGCTGCGCGCGCTGGCGGCGGCGTACGTGGCCTACAGCTTCGAGTACACCGCCCTGAACAGCGTCGCCGACGGTGAGGTGGCCGGACTGCCGCCGGAGCTGCGGCGGCCCCTGGTGCTCGCCCAGCGGGACCACATCGCGGTGTGGGAGCAGCAGTTGCGGCTGGCCCGGCCGGAGCTGGACCCGCGGGGGGCCCGGGTGCTGGTGCACGCGGGTTTCGGGGTGGGGGTGGAGGCCGGGCGGCGGCTCGGGTGGCGGGACAGCCCCGACCACCGCGGCGCGGTGACCGCGCTGGTCGTGGGGGCCCTCGGCCTGTGAACGCGCGCGGTCAGCCCGCCGCTCTGTTGCCGGTGGGGATGGTGATGCCGGTGGTGGTCGCGGAGGCGCCCTTGTTGAGGAACAGCATGGCCAGCGCCCGCACGAACTGGTCGAACACGTAGAAGGCGCCGGGCATGACGGGCGACAGCCCCTCCCGGAACAGGATGAACGCCGGCCACACGGTACGCACCAGCGCCGCCGAGGTGTAGTCCCGCTTCAGGCCCAGCCAGTCGCCGACCTGGTCGCTCAGCACGTAGCGCACGAACTCGTTGAGGAAGCCGCGGGTGACGCCGAGGTCGATCTGCGCGGTCAGGCCGAGCAGTTCCCCGGCCAGTGCGATGCCCTCGGTGGACGGGGTGAGGATCGGGGTGAGCACCCGCGCCGCCTGCTGCTCGGCCGCCGCCCAGGTCCCCGGGATGTGCTCGTCCGGTACGCCGAGCAGGTGGACGGCGACCTGCCAGGAGTGCAGGAACGCCTCCTGGTCGGCGGCCGGGTACGGGATCTTCCAGTCGAGCAGCTTGCGGTGCACGTAGGTGCCCAGGCTGTGGAAGGTGACCAGGATGTCGGCGGCGCTGATCGGGACCGCCTCGTCGGCCACCGCCCGCCAGTGCGGCGACTGCGGCAGCAGATGACGTACGGCCGCGTGCACCACGCGGGTCTTGTTGGCGGTGACCACGAACTGCCCGGTCGGCTCGAACGCGCCCAGCTGGGACAGGTCGTAGCCGAAGGTGAACGTCTTCGCCGCGCGGTCCTGCATGTCGGCGCCGCCCGCGGACCAGTAGACGCTCTTGGCCTCGCGCGGGATCACCGTGCTCATGATGCCGCTGCCGAGGCCGTACAGCATGAACAGGTACGTGTCCCGGCGCCGGTTGAAGTCGGCGGCGCGGGCGAGTTTGGCGGGGTCGGCCCAGGACGGCAGCCGGTTGACCTGCTTCAGGTACGCCGTGAACTCGGCCGGCAGGCCGCCGGGCAGCGGATCGTTGTTGTTCTCCCACGCCGCCCACGCGGTGTTGATCGCCGGTACGTGGCCGCCGTCGAGCATCTTGACCATCAGGGGGTCGGCCGCGTCGTCCCAGATCCACTCCGGACCGGTGCCCGCGGCGGCTTTCGTCCCCGAGCGCGTCGACGCCCAGCCGGTGGCGGGGCCCGCCGCGCCCACCAGGCCGAGCGCGACACCGAGGGACAGGACGCTGCGTCTGTCGAGATTTGGCATTCACTTACCCACTTCTGCGAAGGTACGGATGGTGAGAGCCAGGTGATTTCTCGTTAACATAGCGAGGCGTGTCACGGTCGGCAATGGGGGTGACAGAGGTCGTGCGTCCCGCCGCCGCACCGGTCGCCTATCCTCCGGCGTACGACTCACCACGCCCGCCTACGGAGAGCCAGCAGCCATGTCCGGCGCCCCCGCCGCCCCCTCGCCCGTTCTCCTGCGGCACGTCCTGCCCGCCCTGTCCGGCGCCCTCGCCGACCTGCTGGCCGCGCCGCGCGGACTGGACCGGACGGTGGCCGGCGTCGTCATCGCCGAGCCCGACGCCCTGCCGGAACCCGGCCACCGGGACTGTCTCGTGCTGCTCATCGGCGCCCGCGGCCAAGGCGCCCGGCGCGCGCTGATCGCGGCGGCCCGGTCCGGGGCCGCCGCGGTCGCCGTTCGGATGGGGGACGACCCCGAGGCGGCGGAGGAACTGCGGCAGGCGGTCGCCGAGTCGGGCACCGCGCTGCTCGGCGTGCGCGACGGCGCCCGCTGGGAACAGGTGGACACCGTCGCCCGGACCGTCGTGGACAGTGTGCGGCGCGCACCCGACCTGGGGCGCGGAGCGGCGCACGGCGACCTGTTCTCGCTGGCCCAGACGCTGGCCGCGCTGACCGGGGGAGCGGTGTCGGTGGAGGACCCGGCGTCCCGGGTGCTGGCCTACTCCCGCTCGGACGAACAGGTCGACGACGTCCGACGGCTGTCCATACTCGGCCAGGCGTGCCCCGCGCAGTACCTGGCGGTGCTGGACGCGGCCGGGGTCTACGAGCGGCTGCGCGCGGAACAGGTCGTCGAGGTGGCGCCGCGCCCGGACCTCGGCACCCGGCGCCGGCTGGCCGCCGGGATCACGGCCGGCGGCCGGCTGCTGGGCAGCATCTGGGTGCAGGAGACCGGCACCCCGCTCACCGCGCAGTCCGGGCAGGCGCTGCGCGGCGCGGCCCGGCTGGCCGCCCTGCTGCTGATCCGCGGTCCGGGCGGTACGGCGGCGGAGGGCGGCCGGCGCGAGGAACTCGCCGCCGGTCTGCTGGCCGGCCGGCTGCCGCCGGCCTCGCTCGCCGGCCATCTCGGCATCGCGGTGCGGACCGGCGCCACCGTCATCGCCGTCGAACCGCGCGAGCCCGCCGGGGACGGCGGCCCGGAGGCCGAGCTGCGCCGGGCCCGGACCGCCGACATGGTCGCGCTGCACGCGGTCGCGCACCGGCGCACCGCGGTCGCCGCCCGGCTGGACGGCCGCCTGTACGTGCTGGTCCCGGACACCGCGCCGGACACCGGTGACACCCGGGACACCCGAGGCACCCGTGACGCCGCCCGAGGCACCCGTGACACCCGTGACACCCGTGACACCGCCCGAGGCACCCGTGACACCCGTGACACCCGCGACGTCCCGGCGGCCCGCGACACCGGCGCGACCCTCGCCGCCTGGACCACGGAACTGGTCGCCACCCTGCGCCGGCACCTCGGTACGCCGGTCCAGGCGGCGGTGTCCGCCCCGGTGGACCGGCTCGCGGACGTGCCCGCCGCCCGCGCCGAGGCCGACCGAGTGCTGACCGTCCTCGCCCGGGACCCCGACCGCGCGGTGGCCACGTACCAGGACGCCCGGGCCTCCGTCGTGCTGCACCGCATCCTGGAACTGCTGCGCGAGCGCCCCGACATCCGCGACCCCGCGCTGGAACCGCTGCTCGCGCACGACCGCCGGCACGGCTCGCAGCTGTGCGCCTCGCTGCTCGGGTACCTCGACGCCTTCGGGGACGTCCGCGCGGTCGCCGCCCGCATGCACGTCCACCCCAACACCCTGCGCTACCGCGTGCGCCGCGCGGTGGACCTGACCGGGATCGACCTCGACGACCCGGAGCAGCGGCTGATCACCGCGCTGGAACTGCGCCGGGGACTGGACGTCGACCCCACGGACTGAGGCTCAGTCAACTCACTTATGCGCAAGTCGCGTTGACGTACTGCCCGAACACTGCGAACGCCCTCGGCGCATCGGTCGGGCGGACAGAGAACGGCCCCGGAAATCTCCCGGCCGGACAAACAGCGGATCACCGTGCCGGATCTAGGTTGCAGCCACTGCGGATCCGTCTGGGGAGGAACCTGTGCGTCACTTCCATGTCTTCGGCACCACCACCGCCACCGCGCTCGCGGCCGCCCTGCTGCTCAGCGGCTGCGGCTCCCGCGAGGAGGGGGACACGGCCCAGGAGAGCGGCACCACCACCGTCACCATCGGCTTCGACGCCCCGCTGTCCAAAGACCTCGCCGCCGTCGGCCTTGGCATGAAGAACTCCGCCGAACTCGCCGTCAAGAAGGCCAACGCGGACCGGACCGTCGAGGGCGTCACCTTCAAGCTCGTCGCCAAGGACGACCAGGCCACGCCCAACATCGGCCAGCAGAACGCGGCCGCCTTCGTCGCCGACGACAGCGTGATCGGCGTGGTCGGCGCCTACAACTCCTCCGTCTCCGCCGCCATGGTCTCCACCCTGCGCGACGCGCGGATGGTCCAGGTCTCCGGCGCCAACACCGCCGCCACCCTCACCCGGGGCGCCGACTACGAGACGGCCCCGAAGCGCGAGTACGACAACTACTTCCGCACCATCAGCACCGACGCCGTCGCCGCGCCCGTCATGGCGGAGTACTTCTTCAACGACCTGAAGATCAGGAAGCTGGCCACCGTCGACGACAAGAAGACCTACGGCGTCGGCATCGTCGACAACTTCACCGACGCCTACCAGAAGCTCGGCGGAAAGGTCGTCGGCCACCAGTCGCTCAACCCCGACGAGTCCGACTACGCGGCCGTCGTGGGCAGCGTGAAGTCCTCCGGCGCGCAGGGCGTCTTCTACGGCGGCGAGTACCCGCAGGCCGGCTCCCTGAAGAAGCAGCTCGTCGCCGCCGGCTTCGACGGGCCGATGGGCGGTGGCGACGCCCTCAAGGACGACGAACTGGTCGCCCTCGCCGGCACCGAGGCCGCCGAGGGCACCTACGCCCACTCCGACGGCGCCCCCATCGACAAGCTGGACTCCGCCAAGACCTTCATCGCCGACTACGAGGCCGCCGGATACCAGCAGCCCTACGGCGTCTTCGGCGCCTACGTGTACGACGCCACCACCGCCCTCGTCCAGGCCGTGAAGGCCGCCGTCGCGGCGAACGACGGCAAGGCCGGCGACATCACCGAACTGCGCCCGGAGGTCGTCGCGGCCATGGGAGACGTCGGCTTCGAGGGCGCCACCGGCCGGATCGGCTTCGACGAGTACGGCGACAGCGTCAACCAGGTGATCAGCGTCAACGGCGTGCGCGACGGCAAGTGGGTCAACGGCATCGACGTCGTCACCGTCAAGGACTGACCGTGACTCTCACCGCATTCCTGCAACTGCTCACGGACGGCCTCGTCCTCGGCACCATGTACGGCCTGATCGCCGTGGGCTACACGATGGTCTACGGCATCCTCCAGATCATCAACTTCGCGCACGGCGAGATCTTCATGCTCGGCGGCTTCGGCGCCCTGTTCGCCTACGCCTGGGTGCCGGCCCTGCGGGACATCTCCCTGTGGGCGGCGCTGCCGGTGCTGCTGGTCGTCGCCGTGCTGGTCTCCGTCGCCGCCGCGGTGGGCGCCGAACGGTTCGCCTACCGGCCGCTGCGCGGCGCCCCCCGGCTCGCCCCGCTGATCACCGCGATCGGCCTGTCCCTCTTCCTCCAGCAGGTCGTCTTCAACTTCTTCACCCTGCCCGGCCGTTCCCTGGGCGTCACCGCCCCCGTCCCCTTCCCGCAGCTGCCCGGCAAACCCCTGCGCCTCGGCCCGGTCACCGTCTCGTGGGCCGCGGTCCTGACCGTCGTCATCGCCGCCGCCGCGATGCTGGGCCTGACGTACTTCGTCAAGCGCACCCGTACCGGCCGGGCCATGCAGGCCACCGCGCAGGACCCGAAGACCGCCCGGCTGATGGGCATCGACACCGACCGGATCATCGTCATCGCCTTCGCCCTCGGCGCGGTCCTCGCCGCCGTCGCCTGCGTCACCCAGGGCCTCAGACTCGGCACCGTCTCCTACAACATGGGGTTCATCGCCGGCCTCAAGGGCTTCACCGCCGCCGTCCTCGGCGGCATCGGCAACATCCAGGGCGCCATGCTCGGCGGTGTCGTCCTCGGCGTCGCCGAGTCCCTCGCCGCCGGCGCGCTGCCGCACCTGCCCGCCCTGCACATGTTCGGCGGCTCGGTCTGGAAGGACGTATGGGCCTTCGTGATCCTCATCGTGGTGCTGCTGGTACGACCCCAGGGCCTGCTCGGCGAACGCGTCCCGGACCGGGCCTGACTGAGGAGGACCACGACCACCATGAGACTTCCGCTTCCCGCCGCCCGCGCCCTCACCGTCCTCGGCACCGCCCTCACCGTCGCCGCCCCGTTCCTGCCCTGGACCTGGACCTCCGCCTACCCCGGCAACCTCACCCTCTACGGCTACCCGGGCGGCAGCCAGGTCGTCACGCTGGCCTGCGGTCTGCTCGCGGCCCTGTTCACCGTCGCCCTGCCGCGCGGGAAGCCAGTGGTCCGCGCCTTGCGCGCCGCCGCTCTGGCCGCGCTCACCGCGACCCTCGTCACCGTCGTCGCGATCTGCGTCGAACTCGGCGGCGTGGTCCACCTGGAGCCGGGCGGCTGGCTGGCCGCCGGCGCCGTACTGCTCCTCGCCGCCGGCGCCCACGCCCTGCCCGACGACACCCCCGCCACCGACCCGCCGCCGCCCCGGCCGCTGCCCCGCCCGCTCGAAGTCGCCGTCATCACCGCCGTGTTCCTCGGCGCCATGTTCGTCCTGGCGTACGGCATCACCACCGAGTCCGCCCAGGACTTCCTGGCCTTCCTGCCCGCCGCCGGGTTCGGCGCCCGCGCTCTCGCGGCCGGCGGCGTGACCCGCCGGGTCAGCGCGATGAACGCCCGCCACCGCACCGCCGTCGCGGTCGCCGCGTTCGCCGCCGCGCTGGTCTTCCCGTTCACCCAGACCGGCGACCAGTACACCGCGATCGCCGACAACATCCTGGTCTTCGCCACCGTCGCGCTCGGCCTGAACATCGTCGTCGGCCTGGTGGGCCTCCTCGACCTCGGCTACGTCGCCTTCCTCGGCACCGGCGCGTACACCGCCGCCCTCGTCTCCGGCTCCACCTTCTCCACCTTCGACACCGAGCCGTGGCCGTTCTGGGCGGTCGCCCTGCTCGGCATGGCCGTCTCCCTGGTGGCCGGCCTGGTCATCGGCGCGCCCACCCTGCGGCTGCACGGCGACTACCTCGCCATCGTCACCCTCGGCTTCGGCGAGATCTTCCGGATCACCGTCAACAACCTCGACGGCACCTCGGGACCACTCCTGACCAACGGCCCCAACGGCATCAACTCCATCCCGGACCTGGAGCTGTTCGGCTTCGACTTCGGCCGGCCGCACACCCTCCTCGGCGTCGGGTTCGGCCGGTTCGGCACCTACTACCTGCTGCTCCTGTCGGTCGTCGCCCTCGTCGTCTTCGTCTACGCCCGGATCGGCGACTCGCGGATCGGCCGGGCCTGGATCGCCCTGCGCGAGGACGAGACGGCGGCCACCGCGATGGGCATCGAGGGCTTCCGCTTCAAACTGCTCGCCTTCGCCCTCGGCGCCGCCCTGGCCGGCCTGGCCGGCACGGTGATGGCCCACCTCCAGACCAACGCCGTGCCCGAGAACTACAAGTTCGCCGACACCGCCCCGCCCAACTCCGCGTTCCTGCTCGCCGCCGTCGTGCTCGGCGGCATGGGCACCGTCTCCGGACCCCTGGTCGGCGCGGCGCTGCTGTACCTGATCCCGGCCAAGTTCGAGTTCTTCAGCCAGTACCAGATGCTGCTGTTCGGCCTGGCGCTGATCCTCATGATGCGGTTCCGCCCCGAGGGACTCGTCCCCGACCGCACGCACCAGTTGGAGTTCCACGAGGTGAGGACCACATGACCCCCGTACTCCAGGCCCACGGCGTCACCATGCGGTTCGGCGGCCTCACCGCCGTCGACGGCGTCGACCTCACCGTCGGCGCGCCCGAGATCGTCGGCCTGATCGGCCCCAACGGCGCCGGCAAGACCACCTTCTTCAACTGCCTCACCGGCCTGTACGTCCCCACCGGCGGCGAGGTCCTCCTCCACGGCACCCCGCTGCCGCCCCGCCCGGCGAAGGTCACCCGCGCCGGAATCGCCCGCACCTTCCAGAACATCCGCCTCTTCGCCAACATGACCGCCCTGGAGAACGTCGTCGTCGGCCGCCACACCCGCACCCGGGCCGGCTTCCTCGCCGCCCTCGGCCACGGCCCCCGCTACCGCCGCGAGGAACGCGAGTCCCAAGAACGCGCCCACGAACTCCTCGCCTTCGTCGGCCTGGACACCGAGGCCCGCCACCTGGCCCGCAACCTGTCCTACGGCGCCCAGCGCCGCCTGGAGATCGCCCGCGCCCTGGCCGGCGAACCGGGACTGCTGCTCCTGGACGAGCCGACGGCCGGCATGAACCAGCGCGAGAGCAGGGAGACCGAGGCCCTGGTGCGCGCCGTCCGGGAGCGGGGCACCGCCGTCCTGGTCATCGAGCACGACATGCGCTTCATCATGAACCTCTGCGACCGGGTCGCCGTCCTCGTGCAGGGCGCCAAGCTCACCGAGGGCGCCCCCGCCGACGTACAGGCCGACGAGCGGGTGGTGGCGGCCTACCTCGGCGCGCCGGACGAGAAGGAGACGACCGCGTGAGCGCCGCCCTGCTGGAAGTCGAGGACCTGCGGGTCGCCTACGGAAAGGTCGAGGCGGTCAAGGGCGTCTCCTTCACCGTGCGGGAGGGGCAGGTCGTGACCCTCATCGGCGCCAACGGCGCGGGCAAGACCACCACCCTGCACACCCTCAGCGGACTGCTCCCGCCCGCGGCCGGCCGGGTCCGGTTCGCCGGCCGGGAGCTGACCGGCGTACCCGCGCACCGCGTCGTCGCCCTCGGCCTGGCCCACTCGCCCGAGGGCCGGCACATCTTCCCCCGGCTCACCGTCGAGGAGAACCTGCTGCTCGGCGCCTACCTGCGGGGCAAGGCGCCGGACATCGCCGACGACCTGGAGCGCGTCTACGTGCTCTTCGACCGGCTCCGCGAACGCCGCGCCCAGGCGGCCGGCACCCTGTCCGGCGGCGAACAGCAGATGCTCGCGATGGGCCGGGCCCTGATGTGCCGCCCCCGGCTGCTGATGCTGGACGAGCCCTCGATGGGACTCTCCCCGCTCATGATGAAGAAGATCATGGCGACGGTCGCCGAGCTGAAGGCCACCGGCACCACCATCCTGCTGGTCGAGCAGAACGCCCGCGCCGCCCTCGCCCTCGCCGACCACGGCCACGTCATGGAGACCGGCCGGATCGTCCTGTCCGGCACCGGCACCGAACTCCTGCACGACGAGAGCGTCCGCAAGGCGTACCTCGGCGAGGACTGACGCCGCACGTGTCACCGGGGGCCGCGTGTCTTTGGCCGGCCGGACAGCGCGGCCCCCCGATCTCTGTCCGCGCGCACGGGAACCGGGCTCCCGCCCGCGCCTTAGCGTTCACCCCACGTTCGCCCCAGCATGTTCCCGGGAGTGAGAGACAGGCATGAGTACCACCGCACCGACCACGGCCGGCGAGGCCACCACCGCCGGGACACCCGGCGGCATGCGCCGCATCGCCACGGCGAGTTTCATCGGCACGGCCATCGAGTTCTACGACTACTACATCTACGGCACCGCCTCCGCGCTCGTCCTCAACGAGGTGTTCTTCCCGGAGCTGTCCAAGACGGCCGGCACCCTCGCCACCCTCTCCACCTTCGCGGTCGGCTTCGCGGCCCGGCCGCTGGGCGCCGCGGTCTTCGGCCACTACGGGGACCGCGTCGGCCGCAAGGCCGTCCTGGTCGTCTCGCTGCTGATGATGGGCCTGTCCAGCGGCCTGATCGGCCTGCTCCCCGGCTACGACACCCTCGGCCTGCTCGCCCCCGTGCTGCTGGTGCTGCTGCGCCTGATCCAGGGCCTCGGCCTCGGCGGCGAGTGGGGCGGCGCGGCCCTGCTGGCCGTCGAACACGCCCCGAAGCACAAGCGCGGCCTGTACGCGGCGGCCCCCCAGATGGGCTCGCCCGTCGGGTACTTCTTCGCCACCCTCACCTTCCTGGCGATGTCCGCCTGGCTGCCCGACGACGCCTTCGAGAGCTGGGGCTGGCGGATACCGTTCCTGCTCTCCTTCGCACTGGTCGCGGTCGGCCTGGTGGTCCGCCTGAAGATCGCCGAGTCGCCGTCCTTCGCCAAGGTGCAGCAGCAGAAGGAGGAGGCCAAGGCCCCGCTCCTGGAGGCGTTCCGCCGGCACCCCAGAGAGATGCTGCTCGGCGCCGGCATGATCACGGTCGTCTACGTCATGTTCTACACGGCCGCGACGTACTGCATGACCTACACCACCGACACCCTCGGCATCCCGAAGAACACCATGCTGGCGCTGACCCTGGTGGCGGTCGCGGTGCTCGGGCTCTCCACGTACTTCGTGGCCCGCTGGTCCGACGTCATCGGCCGGCGCAAGCTGATCATCGCCGGCGCCGCGTTCGGCGTGGTGTGGGGCGCCGTCCTCTTCCCCCTGCTCGACACGGAGAACAACGTCCTGATCGCCGTCGCGCTCAGCGGCGCGCTGCTCTGCATGGGCATCATCTACGGACCCGCCGGCGCGTACCTGCCGGAGCTGTTCAGCACCCGGATGCGGTACTCGGGCGCCGGTTTCTCCTACAACCTCGGCGGCGTCCTGGGCGGCGCGGTGGCCCCGCTGGTCGTCACCGCCCTCGCCGAGAACTACAGCCCGTCGGCCGGCGGCTGGTTCATGAGCGCGATGGCGCTGCTGTCCCTGGTGTGCGTGCTCGCGCTGCCCGAGACCAGGGAACGGGACCTGGACCGTATCTGACCGCCCCCGCCGCCTGGACGCGTAGAAGGCGTGCAGCGTGGTAGCCGTGAGGAATGGGTGGGCAGGCCCGCTCGGTCGGCAATCGAGTAGGTTTACCCACCCATGCCGACGCGTATGCGTCCGGCGGCCACATTTTCTTCCCCTAACGGGCTGAAGTTTTGTTGATGACGGGTCAGTTGGCCGCCCGGGCGTCCTACCCTTCAGAGGGTGAAGCAACTGATGTCACTGGAGTCCGAAGCCGGCGCCCCTGGGGAAGCGGTGCTTCCCGGCACTCTGCCCGAGGCGCTGCGGGCGGAACTGATCGCCTTCCGCCGCGACCTGCACATGCACCCGGAGCTGGGCAACCAGGAGTTCCGCACCACCGCCGCGATCAAGGAACGGCTCGAACGCGCGGGGCTGGCGCCCCGGGTCCTGCCGGCCGGCACCGGCCTCATCTGTGACATCGGCCCGGAGCTTTCGGGTCCGGCCGCCGCGGCCCCGGGCCGGCTCGCCCTGCGCGCCGACATCGACGCCCTGCCCATCCCGGACGTCAAGAGCGGCTGCGCGTACCGCTCGACCGTGCCGGACCGGGCCCACGCCTGCGGCCACGACGTGCACACCACCGTCGTGCTGGGCACCGGCCTGGTGCTCGCCGCGCTGCACGAGCGGCGGCTGCTGCCGCGCCCGGTGCGGCTGATCTTCCAGCCCGCCGAGGAGGTGCTGCCCGGCGGCGCCGAGGACGTGGTGGAGGCCGGGGCGCTGGACGGCGTGCACCGCATCCTCGCCGTGCACTGCGACCCCCGGGTGGACGCCGGCCGGATCGGGCTGCGCGAGGGCCCCATCACCTCCGCCTGCGACCGGCTGGAGATCGCCCTGGACGGCCCCGGCGGCCACACCGCCCGGCCGCACCTCACCACCGACCTGGTCACCGCCGCCGCCCGGGTCGCCGTCGACGCCCCCGCGCTGCTCGCCCGGCGGGTCGACAGCCGCGGCGGCCTCTCCCTGACCTGGGGCCGGATCGAGTCCGGCCACGCCGCCAATGTCATCCCGCAGCACGCCGAGCTGTCCGGCACCGTGCGCTGCCTGGACCTGGACGCCTGGCACCAGGCCCCCGACCTGGTGGTCGCGGCCATCGACGAGATCGCCAACCTGCACCGCGCCAAGTCCGAGATCACCTACGTACGGGGCGTCCCGCCCGTGGTCAACGAGGTGACCAGCGTCGAACTCCTCCAGACCGCGATGATCGCCCGGCGCGGCGCCGACTCCGTGGAGTCCACCGAGCAGAGCCTGGGCGGCGAGGACTTCTCCTGGTACCTGGAGCACGTCCCCGGCGCCATGGCCCGGCTCGGCGTCCGCCCGCCCGGCGAACGCGCGGTGCGCGACCTGCACCAGGGCGACTTCGACGTGGACGAGTACGCCATCACGGTGGGCGTGGAACTGTTCACCGCGGCGGCGCTGATCGACGCGGGCGTCTGACCCTGCTTTCGGAAATGGATGACACTTCGGCCCGAAGTGTCATCCATTTCCGGGACACCCTTCGATCAGACCGGCAGCTCCCAGCCCACCCCACCCGGCTCACCGATCCAGACCCGCTGGGTGCCGTCGTCGCGCACGGTCAGGCCGAAGCCGGCCTGCGACGGCGCCCCCGCCGCCCGCCACGCCGCGAGGCCGTCCTCGACGGCGTCCCACAGCCGCAGCGGGCCGTGCTGGTGCACGACCCAGCCCTGTCCCTCCGGACGGGTCCACGCCTGCGAGCCGGTCGCCACATCGACGAGGATCACGCCGTCACCGCTCTTCATGAGTTCGGCGGAGGGCGCGGCGAGCTGGGCGACGAACGCGCCGGTCCAGTCGTCGACCAGGCCGGGGTCCAGCCGGGTGGGCCGCACGTGCCCCGGCTGCTGCTGGAAGGCGGCGGGGCGCGGCGGTCGCTCGTGCGGACGCGCGAGCATGTACCCGACGCGGTCACCGGCGAACCGCCCGGACGCGGTGCCGTCGTCGTGCACGGTGAGCCGGACCAGCCCGGAGGCGAGCATCCATCCGCTCAAGCAGACCGTGATGCCACCCCCGGCCCGGACCTGACGCAGCCAGGCGGACGGCACGTACCGGACCGCGCAGGTGGCCACGACGGCGTCGTACTCGGCGCCGTCCTGGTGACCAGCGAGCCCGTCGCCGACGAGCAGGACCGGTGAGTATCCGGCGGCGCGAAGCCGGTCGGCGGCGACTGCCGCGAGCCGGGCGTCGTACTCGACCGAGTACACGTTCTCCGCTCCCAGAACCTGACAGAGCAGGGCCGTCGAGTACCCCGTACCGGTGCCGATCTCCAGCACCCGGTCGCCCCCGCCGATCCCGGCCAGGTCAAACATGCGGACGACGAGCGACGGCAGGGTGCTGGACGAGGTGGGGCGCCCGGACAGCACACCAGGCGCGTCCGCCGCGTCGACACCGTCCACCTGCGTCACCCAGGTCCGGTCCGCGTACACCAGTCGCAGCCACTCGTCGTCACCGACCGCCGGACGGCACACGGGCTCCCACAGCCCGGAGGACGGCCGGAACACGCAGTCACCGAGGAAGACCTCGCGGGGGACGGAGGCCAGCGCGGCACGCCAGGCCGGGTGCTCGACGGGGACGGATGCGGCGAGGGCGTTGCGTAGTCGGTCAGCGGCGGTCATGCGGTGCCTCCATGCTGGAGCTGATCGGCGAGGGCAGCGGTGATCGGGGCTGTGATGCGGTCCGGGAACCAGGCCCACTGGCCATTCGGATTGCATTCGTACCAGTGCCACGCGCCGTCGAGTCCGAGACCGAAGTCGAAGGCGCCGAAGACGAGGCCGTAGGAATCGAGGTAGGTACGCACTCCCTTGGCGACCTCGGGCGGCACGTCGATCCTGGTGTACGTGAGCCGGTCGTAGTGACGCCGCCAGTCGACACCGGGCGAGCCGTCGATCCGGATCGCGAACATCCGCTCACCGACCACGGTCAGCCGGATGTCGGCAGCCTTGGACACCCGGGGCGACGTCCTCGACCCATACGGTCAGCGCTCGCCCGTCGGCGTCAGCGTATTCGGTTTGGCGTAGCGGCTTGTACAGAACCGGTTGGTGCGCCTCTGCGAAGTCACGGGCGCGGTCCGGGTCGTTGGTGATGAGTGTCGAAGGGACGTTCAAGCCACAGCGAGCGGCCGTCGCGAGTTGCGCTGGCTTGTGCTCGGCGTCCCGGTTGCGCCACGGGTGATTCACGTAGTGGGCGCCGGGCAGCGCGGCCAGAACCCCGCCGCAGCCTGCTCGCGACTCCTCCACCGCCCAGCGGGCGGCCTGCCCGGTCATGGCCAGATCGGCGCTGTAGGGGGTGGGCCGCCGCCAGTAGACCGATCGGACGTCGTCGAGATCGACAGTGCGCGTTTCGGTGGCCAGGGTTCCGGTGGTGCCTGTGCCGTCGCAAGCCGCACTCAGGATGGCCTTCGTCGGGAAGGCTCCCGGGTCGAAACGCACGACGGGCATCCGGCGCCGGTTGAGTTCGCTGATCACGACGTCGGCGGTCGCATCGTCCAGACGTGTGACGACGAGGACGGGTGTTCCACCCACAGGCATCAGTCGCTGTCTCCCTGCTGGTCACTGCCCTCGTCAGGTTCCCCGTCGAGACTGGTCCTCGTCGTCGTTTCCTTCGATGTCTCCGACCGCTTGTGC
This sequence comes from Streptomyces sp. JW3, assembly GCF_052216785.1. Classification (NCBI taxonomy): domain Bacteria; kingdom Bacillati; phylum Actinomycetota; class Actinomycetes; order Kitasatosporales; family Streptomycetaceae; genus Streptomyces; species Streptomyces sp. JW3. The sequence continues at coordinate 275,269 of NZ_JBQOUX010000001.1, forward strand.
CTTTCCAGCGCCGGCACGGGAACGCCACTCGCGTCCGTCCACACCGGCAGTTGTGTCTCGGCGTCGAGGCTCAGGTGAGCGGCGGGCAGGATTTCACTCCGGGGGAAGGGCCGCATACGACCAATTCCCCAAGGGGCGAGTGCGGCGGGCTGCATGGTGTCTTCCACGGGACTCCCTCTCTCCAGGACTTTCATGGCACTGTCCGATCCGCATACGGACGCTCAAGCCGACGACTGGTGCGCGCAGCCAAAAAGCGTGTACGTGATTCCGACGGCGAGCAGCACATCTGTGCCGATGAGCATGACGACCAACAGGGCTGACCCGAGGACGGCGCAAAGGTGCCCCCGATCACGGCGGACGACGAAGCACACGTTCACAGATGGCGCCCTTGCACGAGTTCGACCGGCTCCTCCTGCTGTCGGGCGCGCAGCACCGAGATCAGATGCCGGGCGTCCACATACCTGGAGCCGACGCTGTCAGGAGGCATGAGCCAGAACAGACCCGGTGGCGCGGTTCGGTCCGTGCGCGGCACGCCGACGTGACGGACGTACGGCTCGGTGCCGCCGAGGCACTCCAAGCCCGCTGCCACTGCGAACGTGCCGCGCGGCCACTCCCTGTCAGTGCCTGGTGGTACGAGGAAGTAGGCGAAGGGGCGGTACGGGTCGCAGAAGGAGGGACCGACCAGGTGCTGTTGCGTGATCCAGGCACGCAGGGTGCTCGGTTCGGTGGCACGGTGAAATGCCGGGTCGAGCAGCGCGTAGGGCACGCGGACGGCGTCCCAGGAACGCCCGGCGACGAGTACCGCCACGCCGCGTGTCCACTCGTCGAGTGCCACGCGCACGTCTGGTGCCGCCCGCAGCAGCCATTGTTCCGCATTCTCCCGACGGTCCCGGTCCCTGCGATCCAGGTTCATGTCACGCTCCTCATCGGTTCCATGGCAAAGGCCAGTCAGACGATGGTGGCGACATGGAAGAGCCCCAACTACCATGAATGGTTGATAGTTGGGGCGAGGGCGTGACTGCGCGTCACTCGTCAGGCGTGGGGGCGCCGCTCAGCCACGAACCGAACGACAGGAATGACTCGGGCAGGCGTCGGTATGCCGCCTCCAGTCCGGCGTATGTCTCCCGGACCGTCGGGTGGTATTTCGCCTGCTGTGGAGCCGACTTGCGAGCCATGACCAGACTCCTGAACGATTCGTCGATCCTGCCGGTCCACAGCTGCGCCCGTGCCACCTCGGCGTAGTGGTGGCTCGTCCGAGACTTCGGCCAGTCCGCCGGAACGTTCAGACCCGTCGTCGCCTCGACGGCCTCGCCGTATTGGTCGAGTTCGGCGAGCACCGACACGCGATGCACCTTGACGTTCGTCGGGCCGAAGGTGAGCCAGTGGACCTTGACGGCCTCCCCGGTCGTCGCCGCGATCCGTTCGGCCTCGCTGAGGTGCGTGAGAGCCTGAGCCTCGTCGTGCGCGCGGCCGGACATGACCGCCGCGCCGAGATGAAGCTGTCCCGTGACGACCTCCCGTTCACGGGTCGCGTCGGCCTGCCGGAGCGTCGACAGCCCGACACCGACGAGCCGCTGTCCCGTACGGTACTTCCCCTCCCGGATGTAGGTGAGTGCCCGCAGGTACTGGTACATGCCGCCGAGGACGGCATCCGAGCCGCGCTGCGCGGCCCAGTCCATCCGCGCGAGGGAGAGCTGGGCGAGATCCGGGTAACCCAGCTTGACCGCGATGTCGTACGCCGTCCGGTAGAGCGAGGCCAGCGTCAGCCATCCCTCGCTCGTGCCGTTCTGGTGAGCGGCTGTCGTTGTTTCCTCGATGAGCCCGGCGACCTTGCTCGCGACCTGCTTGATCTCGCCCGCACGCACCGCGGCGCACAGTGCCTCGGCTTCGTCGCGCAGTTCCGGGAGCGGCCGTGGCCGAATGTCAGGATCGGCGCCGAGGTCATAGACGTCGAGTGCCTCACGCACCGGCATGATCAGCACATCGAGTGCGTCGCTGCGCAGATCCTCGGCGTACGGCTGACCGACGACGGTGGCGACCTCCACCCGTACGGCTCGGGCGAAAGCAGCGATGACGTGGGGCGTTGCCGGAATGACGCCTTGCTCGGTCTTCGTGTACGTGCTGTACGGAATGCCGGAAAGGTCCGAAACGGCTCGTTGTGTGAGATGGTGTTCGCGGCGAAGTCGCTTCATCCGCACGCCGGTGCGGTCTTCGGGCAGAGCGTGCATACCAGCTCCTGTTCTGCTTCGACAACAGCACAGTACCTGCGGTCGGACGTGTGGATCGCGTATCGGTCCGGCTGCCTCACCCCGCCCCCCCCCCACGCCCCTTTCCGCCCCCTTCGACCCCCTGGTTCACCACCCCGTAACCCCCTCCGCCACGAATGCATAACGGCCCCGAGGAACCCCGTTCCCAGGAGTTTCTACGCGCGTTAATGTGCGCCGAACCAGGCGCCCGCTGCGGGGTGTTGGAGATATGGGGAGCTTCATATGCGTCGGATACCGAGACTGACCAGCGCCGCGGTAGGGGTCGCCTCGCTCGCGCTCGCCGCCACCGCCTGCGGAGGCACCAGCAGCGAGGACGGCGGCGACGACGGCGCCTCCAAGCAGGACCTGGGCCTGGCCATCGCCTACGACGTCGGCGGCAAGGGCGACCAGTCCTTCAACGACGCCGCCTACGCGGGGCTGGAGCGGGCGAAGAAGGAGTACGGCTACAAGACCGCCGACATCGAGCCCACCGACGGCGAGACCGACGCCGACAAGGAGCAGCGGCTCGCCTCGCTGGCCCGGCAGGGCTACAACCCGGTGATCGGCATCGGCTACGCCTACGGCACGGCGATGCAGAAGGTCGCCGCCGACTACCCGGACACCACCTTCGGCATCGTCGACTCCGTGGTCGAGGGCGACAACGTCGCCTCCCTCGTCTTCGCCGAGAACGAGGCGTCCTACCTGGCCGGGGTCGCCGCCGCCAAGGCGACCGAGACGAAGACCGTCGGGTTCGTCGGCGGGGTCGACGTACCGCTGATCCACAAGTTCCAGGCCGGCTTCGAGCAGGGCGTCGCCGACACCGACCCCAAGGTGAAGGTGATCTCGCAGTACCTGACGCAGACCGCCGAGGAGGGCGGCTTCTCCAGCCCGGACAAGGGCAAGGCCGCCGCCGAGGGCCAGATCGAGAAGAAGGCCGACGTGGTGTACCAGGCGGCCGGGCTGTCCGGGCAGGGTGTGATCGAGGCCGCCGCCGCCAACAAGGTGTGGGCGATCGGCGTCGACTCCGACCAGTACGCGCAGGAGGCCCTCGCCAAGTACAAGGACTCGATCCTGACGTCCGCGCTCAAGGACATCGACGGGGCGGTGTTCGCGCTGGCCGAGTCGGTCGAGGACGGCAAGCCGCTGACCGGTACCAAGACCTTCGACCTGAAGTCCGACGGGGTGGGCCTGTCCGAGAGCAACCCGAAGTACGCCGAGGTGGCCGGCCTCGAAGATGCCGTCAGCACGGCCAAGGAAAAGATCATCAGCGGCGACATCAAGGTGCAGACCGAGCCGTAGAGAACCCTGTCCAACCCTTGCCGGGCGTCACGGAACGCCACCTCGCGTTTGCTCCCGGCAAGAGTTGGGCACGGCCCGATAACAAGGTGGACAGAAGGGGTTTTCAGGCAGGTCTACGCGCGTTAATCTGCGGCGAACCCAGCGCCGCAGCCGAACCCCGTCCGGCGCTTGTACGACAGGAGCACCACACATGCGCCGGATTTCCCGGATCACGGTCGCAGGCGCAGCGACCGCCTCCCTGGCCCTCGCGCTCGCCGCCTGCGGTGGTACCTCGACCTCGTCCTCCTCGTCCTCGGACGCGAAGGACGACAAGGGCCTCGCGATCGCGTACGACGTCGGCGGCAAGGGCGACCAGTCGTTCAACGACGCGGCCTTCGCCGGCCTGGAGCAGGCGAAGAAGGAGTTCAAGTACGAGACGGCCGACATCGAGCCCACCGACGGTGAGACCGACGCCGACAAGCAGCAGCGCCTGGAGTCCCTGGCCAAGCAGGGCTACAACCCGGTGATCGGCATCGGCTACGCGTACGCCGCCGCCCTCAAGGGGGCCGCGGAGAAGTACCCCGACGTCACTTTCGGCATCGTGGACGACTCCACGGTCGAGGCGGACAACGTCGCCGACCTGGTCTTCTCCGAGGAGCAGGCGTCCTACCTGGCCGGTGTCGCCGCCGCCAAGAGCACCAAGACCAACGTGGTCGGCTTCGTGGGCGGCGTGGACGTGCCCCTGATCCACAAGTTCCAGGCCGGCTTCGAGCAGGGCGTCAAGGCCACCAACCCCAAGGCGAAGGTGCTCTCGCAGTACCTGACGCAGACCGCCGAGGAGGGCGGCTTCTCCAGCCCCGACAAGGGCAAGACCGCCGCCGAGGGGCAGATCGAGAAGAACGCCGACGTCGTCTACGCCGCCGCCGGTCTCTCCGGGCAGGGCGTGATCGAGGCCGCCGCCGCGAACAAGGTGTGGGCGATCGGCGTCGACTCCGACCAGTACGCGCAGGAGGCCCTCGCCAAGTACAAGGACTCGATCCTGACCTCGGCGATGAAGGACGTGGCGAAGGCGGTCTACAACCTGGCGCAGTCGGTCGAGGACGGCAAGCCGGAGACCGGTATCGTTCGGGGCGATCTGAAGACCGGTGAAGTGAGCCTGTCGGACTCCAACCCGGAGTTCGCGGACGACACCGAGCTCCAGGAAGCCATCAGCACGGCCAAGGAAAAGATCATCAGCGGCGACATCAAGGTCAAGAGCAGCTGACCTCCGGCAACACCCGCACCGTGCCACCACCGCGGTCGCGCAGCCGCTCGGCGGGGCACGAGGAGACGTCCTCCTCGTGCC